>CAYGTM010000321.1:0-3320 GCA_964352795.1 uncultured Phycisphaera sp. | reverse complement strand
CATTCCTCGCCCGTCAACTGCGCGACCACCGCCAGCCGGGTATAGATCTCCACCCGCCGCTCGATGCGTTTCCACGGCTTCTTTTTGTCCCGTCGAACGAGCGTGATCGTGCCGCGCCCGCGCACATGCAACGCGAGCGAGCGCACCCGATCGGGGTTGACGCGCACGCGAAGCCCGTACGCGCTGCCCGCGCGTATCGCCGCCTTGATCCCCACGTCACTGAGCGGCGTGAAGCTCGCCCGATCGAACAGGTACACCAACGCCGCGTGCAGTTTCGGATCTCCCAAATGCCCGGGCGGGTTCGGCTCGGCCAGCGCGTCCTGGTCCGGGTTGGCCGGCGCGTACAGCCGGTCGAGGTGCCGGTGAAGTTCGCCGACCTCCTGAGTAATGACCCGCTCGGCGGCCCGGCAGATCTTCTGCGCCCACCCCGCCAACTCGCCAAACCGCTCCGGGTCGGCGTCGATGGCGTCAACGATCGCCTCGATCCGCACGGGGATGAAGCGATCGTCCAGGCTTTCGAGTGTGGGCAGGGGCTCGCGTGCCATCTGGGATCAACGTAGACGCCGGCCATCGCTCCGGCGCGGGGTACCATGCATCATGGCACGCACGACACTGGTCCCCGCTTTGCTCATCCTGCCCCTGTTCATCCTCACCGCCTGCGGCGAGAACTCAACCCCCGCCGCCACCATCGGCGCCGCCGAGACGGTCGTGAGCATGGCCGAGGGCCGCTCGCTCTACCAGGTGCATTGCATGATGTGCCACCAGCCCCAGGGCGAAGGCGTGCCCAGAGACCAGCCGCCCCTGGCCGGTGCGGCGTCGGTCACGGGCGATGTCGAGCACCTCGTGAAGGTCACCATCCTGGGCGTGGGCGACCACCGCGGCGCCATCGAGCCCACCGGCCAGTGGCGCCAGCAGATGCTGGGCTTCCCAAACCTCAGCGACAAAGAGATCGCCGCCGTGCTTACCTATATTCGCAACTCCTGGGGCAACCGCGCAGGCGCGGTGAGCGAGGACCAGGTCTGGGACATTCGCCAGGGCTTGTAAGGTTCTCGCGTATGGTGGCGGGCCCGATCGGCAGGGGGTATCCTGCGGGTATGGGGGTTGTGATTGCATTCGTGCTGGCGCTCGCGCTCCAGGCCGGCCAGGCCTCGGACCCGCTTCCCGCTGCGCCAGATCCAGAACCCGTTGAGCCCGCCAAGCCCCTCGTCCCCTATCCTCACCCACTCATCACCGAGGTCCTCTTCGCCGTCCCCACCAGCGGCGGCGACGCCAACAAGGATGGCACACGCCACGCCACCGGTGACGAGTTCGTCGAGGTCACCAACCCGCACGAGCAAGCCATCAACCTCGCCGGCTACCGCCTGGTCGACCGCCACATGGGCCAGGACGGCCGCTTCGCCTTCACCTTCCCCGATCTCATGCTCAAGCCCGGCCAGACCGCGGTGGTGTTCAACGGGCTCGACGCGACCTGGACCGGCCCGGTGGGCGACACCCACCGCGCCCCGCCGGGGCCCAACGCGCTCTTCGAGGGTGCCTTCATCTTCACCGCCAGCGTGAGTTCAGGCTACATCGCCCTGGCCAACACCGCCGACTTCGTGCTGCTCGAGAACCCGCTGCATGTGCCCGTCCACGTCGTCGTCTGGGGCAATCCCGATCAGGCCCCACCCACCGACGCCTTCCACACCGACACGGTGTCGGGCGTTCCCAGGGCCAGCGTTCAACGCACGAGCCCGAGCGGCCCCATGACGCCCCACGACAGCATCGACCGCCAGACGTGCAGCCCGGGCGTGGCCTTCCCCCAGCCACTCGGGCCCGCGAGCGCTCCGACCAAAACGCCTTGAAACGCGCTACCATCGGCCCGTTTCAGGCATTTTTCCCCCCGGAGCAGCGACCATGGCGTGGATCCCCAAGCCGTCGGCCACCACACAGATCGAGCGGCGCGACGAGCCTTACCTGACCAAGGCCATGCAGGACGACCTGCGCGAGCGCTACCTGCCGCGCTTCGAGACCACCCTGGCCGCCCTGCTGCCCGCCTTGCACATGATCCAGCACGAGTACCACTGGATCCCGCCCCAGGCCATGGAAGAAGTCGCCCAGTTCCTGGGCCTCTCCCCCGCCGAGGTCATGGATACGGCCACCTTCTACGAGGAATACGCCCTGGCCCCTCGCGGCCGGCACGTCGTGGGCGTCTGCCGATCGATCGCCTGCGAGTTCTGCGGGCAGCCCGAGGTGACCCAGGCCATCAAGGACGCGCTGGACATCGACGTGGGCGAGAGCACCAGCGACGGCAAGGTCTGCCTGGTCGAACTCGAATGCCTGGGCTCCTGCGGCACCGCCCCGGTCGCCCTGATCGACGAGCAACTCCACGAGCAGCTCACGCCAGAGCGCGCCGCCGAGCTCGTCCGCCAGGCCCGCGCCTCGGGCCAAGCGCCCCGCGCCAGCGGCCGCGAAGGCCTGAGCCCCGAAGCCGTCAGCCTTCCCGAGTGATCCGCGAATCTCTTGGCTCAGAGAGCCCCGCCATGATCGGGCACAGTATCAGCCAGATTGGCCGCCAGTCGGATGGCCCGCTCGAGCTCCCCGCTCCGTCGGCTGCCGATGAGCATGGACTTGTCCTTGCCCTTGTCGGCATATCGCACATGCACGCCGCGATCGCCGCTGACGTTGAGCACCAGCCCATGCTTCTTCGACTTGCGCAGCCCCCAACCCCCGCAATCGGCAATGGGGTTGTAGCCCACCGCCTCGGCGCTCACGATGTTGTTGGTAGGCACCTTCACCCCCCAGCCCACCAGGCTCCGCACGCGCACCATGCCCTCGGTCACGACCGTCCGCTGCGGCAGCATTGCCAACCCCAGCGGCACGCCCAGGCCGGCCACCAGCAGCGCCACGACACCAGTGGTGGACGCACCCTGCGACACCATCACCGTGCCCAGCACGCCCAAGACCACAAGGATGGACAGCGGCACCACCAGCCTCACGATCAGGTTCTCGTGCAATCGCTGGGTTTCCTCAAAGATCGCGTTCTCGGCCATCGCGTCCCCCCATCGGTGCTCTGCCTGATTCTTCTGATTCTTGCCCCCACGCTTTCGGCCTGCGGCGGCCCACGCCTGACCATCATCAACGAATCCAGCGCCTGGCTCCGCTTCGAGGCCGGCTCCGAGGTCGACCCACGCCAGTCTTTCATTACCGGCCCATTGTCGGGCGATGGTTCGGTCGCCTTCGGCGTGCCCCCGGGCGCCCGCCACGAGCCCCACGACCTCGCGCACCCCCGGTAAAATCACGCACGGCGACGGCATTGTCGAGGTGCGGCCGGACAGACGGCA
>CAYGTM010000320.1:0-3323 GCA_964352795.1 uncultured Phycisphaera sp. | reverse complement strand
GTCATACAAAAACCGGCGGACTCTGGACATGCCGGAGCTCACCGGTGAACGGATCGGCGAACTCAAGGCTCCACGCGTGCAACAGCAGGCGCGGGGCCTTGCTCGTGTCGCCATAGAGCGGATCTCCAAGGATCGGCGCGCCAAGCCCGCGCGGGTCGGCCGCGTGGACGCGAAGCTGGTGGCCCCGCCCGGTGATGGGCGAGAACTCGACCCGGGTCGTGCCGTTCTCGACCCCGAGCACGCGATACCGCGTCTGGCTCGCCCGGCCATCCTGGGCCACGATGTGCTTGGGCCGGTTGGGCCAGTCGATGCGCACCGGCAGGTCGATCAGGCCCGCGTGGCTGGCCAGCTCGCCTTCGAGAACCGCGATGTACCGCTTGGTGACCTTGCGGTGCTCGAATACCTGGCTCATGGCCCGCTGGGCGTCGGCGTCCAGGGCCACCACGATCAGGCCGCTGGTGTCCTGGTCCAGCCGATGCACGGTCATCGGGCCGGTCGCGTCGGGGTACATCGCCGCCACGCGGCTTCGCACGCAATCGGCCTTGTCCGCCCCCTTGCCCGGCACGCTGAGCAGCCCGCTGGGCTTGTCGGCCACGACGTACCGGCCCGTATCCAGCACGATCCTGAGCAGATTGTCCGCCGAAGCATCGGGCATGGGCAGACACGATATACTCCCCTTCGTTGCGACAGAGTCTCAGTACGGTTTGAGCCCGGCACCGGCCGGGGAAGGACGAGTGATGATCGGGATTCGTTTTGGTATGGCGGCGTGCGTGGGTCTGGCCTGTTCGATAGCACTGGGCCAGAACGGTTCGAGCGACTGGCGGCAAGCCGAAGCCCCGATCCTCACCAACCATCGCCAACTCACCAGCCGCGACATGTTCACCCGCGCGGGCGAGGCCTACTTCAACGCCACCGGCAGCATGGTGATCTTCCAGGCGACCCCCGTACCTGAAGGCGACACGCCGCCAAGCCCGCACTACGAGATGTTCGTCGCGCCCTTCACCACCAGCCAGAGCAGTGACATCGACGGCATCAACACACCCATCCGCGTCTCTACCGGCGGCAGCGCTAACACCTGCGGCTGGTTCCATCCGCTGCACGCCAACATCGTGCTCTTCGGCAGCACGGTCATTCCGCCGTCGGCCGACAAGGTGCCCGGCTACCAGCGCGGCACGGGCCGCTACGCGTGGAGCTTCCCCACCGAGATGCAGGTCGTGAGCGGCTCGATCAGCTCGACGATCATTTCAGCCGAGAGCGATGATGGATACCACGCCCTGCGGCCCGCCATCACCGAGGCGGTCTTCAGCAAGCCGGGCTACACCGCCGAGGGCTCGTTCTCTCCCGATGGCCGCACCATCCTGTACGCCCAGGTCGATGAAGCCAAGAGCGACGCGGCCGGCCGACCCGACGCGGACATCTGGGCGTACGACACCGAGACGGGCGCGCACCACCTGCTGGTCGAAGCGTCGGGCTACGACGGCGGACCGTTTTTTAGCCCCGACGGCACGAAAATCTGCTATCGCAGCGACCGCAAGGGCGACAACCTGCTGCAACTCTTCGTGGCCGACCTCGAACTCAACAGCGAGGGCGTGCCCGTGGGCATCTCCAAGGAAACCCAGCTCACCAGCAACGAGCATGTGAACTGGGCACCCTACTGGCACCCCGACGGCGACCTGCTGGTCTACGCCAGCAGCCAGGTGGGCCACCGCAACTACGAGGTGTTCGCTATCTGGGCCGACGCGAGCAAGGGCACGCAGCCCGTACGCATCACACAAGCCGACGGCGCCGACGTGCTGCCCGTGTTCAGCCCCGACGGCAGGCACCTGATGTGGACCGCCCAGCGCGGCGAGCTGGCCCAGGACGAGGACCGGCCGAGCAGCCAGTTGTGGATCGCCGACGTTGACGGCGAAGCGATCCGGGCGAAGTTGCGCGAGGCGAACAGCGGCTGAACTGCATCTACGAGCCCACGTCGTCAGAGCGAGCGCCTACACCGCCGCGGGCTCGGCCGCCATCTCCATCACCTTATCAACCATCGCTGCGATGCCCGTGAACACCGCTCCGATGGGCTGGTCGCACATGTAGGCGGGCGTCGAGACGATCCGGTGCCGCGCGTCGAAGACGATGCCATTGCCCTCGCAGTTCTGGTGTGTCGCGCCCATCGCTTCGAGACCATCGGCCGTGCCCTTGTCGCTGCCGATGGTCAGGTTCGGGCCGAGTTCCTTACCGAACACCCGCGCGGCCACGGCCGGGCTGATGCACGCGAAGCCCAGCGGCTTGCCCGCGGCCTGCGCTTCTTTCAACACACGGGTGACCTGCTCGTTCGCCGTGCAGTCCGCGCCCTTGCTCGCAAAGTCGCACAGGTTCTTGGCCGCGCCGAACCCGCCGGGCAGCACGATGGCGTCGAAGTCGCCGCCGTTCACCTTCGCCAGCGGCGTCACCTCGCCGCGCGCGATGCGGGCCGACTCCATCAGCACGCTCCGCTTCTTACCGGTGGGCTGCTGGGTGAGGTGGTTGATCTCATCCAATTCCATCTCGGGCGCCAGGCACACGGCCTCGGCCCCGTGGCGATCGAGGGCGTGCAGTACGGCCACCGCCTCGTGGATCTCCGAGCCATCGAACACGCCGCAACCGCTCAAGATCACTCCGACACGTGGCATTGCATTCTCCCATTGCTGGAACTCGGGCCCATTCTAATGTATGTATACCCGACCCCGGCTCGGGCGTTGCAACAAATTACCGCGTGACCACGTCGGGCAGCTTCTCGAGCCCGGCCGTCAGGTTTCGCGGGCCATCCTCGGTGATCAGGATGTCGGCCTCGTAGTGCACGCTCTGGCTGCCGTCGGCGATCTTCAGCGGCCAGGCGTTGCCGTCCTGACGAATCTTGCCCGTGCCCACGGCGATCATGGGCTCAACCGCCAAAAGCAACCCCGGCGTGAACAGGTCGTGGGCCTCGCGCCACTCCATCGCCGCCACCATCGGCACGGTATTGGCAATGAACGGCGGGGCGTGCAGCGACCGGCCATAGCCGTGCCCGCCCAGCCCGCGCACCATGTGGAACTGGCAGACCTTCTCGACGTGGTGCTGGATGGCCTTGGCCCACTCGACAAGCTGCGCGCCCGGCTGCATGGCCTCGATGCCCAGCCGCAAGGACTCCTTGCCGCAGTCCATGAGTCTTCGTGTCGTCGCGTCGGGCTCGCCGAAGGCATAGGTATACGCCGCGTCGCCGATCCAGCCGTGCTTGCTCACGCCGATGTCGACCTTGAGCACGTCGCCCTGCTTGAGCGGCTCCTGATAACTGCCGGGGTGGCCGTGGACGACCGTCT
>CAYGTM010000319.1:0-3335 GCA_964352795.1 uncultured Phycisphaera sp. | reverse complement strand
TCCGCTTCGACGGCCAGACCGGCGACTTCATCGAACAAGTCGTCCAGGATACCGTGCTCTTCAACTGGATCACCAGCATGGAGTTCGTGGCCGACAGCACGATCCTCGCCAGCACGCGTCAGGGCCTGCACCTGGTCGACACCGCCGCCGGCCAGATCGTTGACACGCTCATCCCCACCGGCAGCTACGGCGGGCTCACCATGGCCGACCCGCGCGGCTTCGTCATCCGAGGCAACGCCTGCCCGGCCGACCTCGCCGGCGACGGCGCGCTGTCCATCTTCGACTTGCTGACCTTCCTGAACATCTTCGACGCCGGCCCCCCCCCCGCCGCCTTCGACGGCGACGGAATCCTCACTATCTTCGACTTCCTCGAGTTCCAGAACCAGTTCGACGCCGGCTGCGAGTAAGGCCGCTTATGTAGCCAGCTTCTCCCCCAACCATTCCACCACCCGGTCGATCCCGATCCGATCCTGCGCCAGCGTGTCGCGGTCGCGGAACGTCACCGTCTGGTCTTCCATCGTCTGCCCGTCGATGGTGAAGCACACCGGGCAGCCCGCCTCGTCCATGCGGGCGTAGCGCTTGCCGATCGATTGCTTTGGGTCGTACTCGATCAGCCCCATGTGCCCGAACCGCCGCCGCAGATCGCCCACCAGCTTCTCGGCCACCTCGGGCATGCCGTCCTTGTTGACGAGCGGGTACACAGCCGCCTTGATGGGCGCCATCGACGGGTGGAACTTCATCACCACCTTGCTCGCGCGGCTCTCATCGGGCGTGAACGCCTCGCACAGCAGCGCCAGCACGCCGCGGGTGAGGCCCGCCGCCGGCTCGATGACGTCGGGCAGGTACCGCTCGTTGCGCTCCTGGTCGAAGTACGCGATCTTCTTGCCCGAGTGCTGCTCGTGCTGGGTCAGGTCGAAGTTGCTGCGGTGCGCCACGCCCTCGAGCTCGCCAAAGCCCGGGTGCGTGAACGGCCAGCGATACTCGATGTCGTACGTCCCCGCCCCGTTCTTCGAGTAGTGCGCCAGCTCGTCGTCATCATGCTTGCGCACGATCATGTTCTCGTCGCTCAGCCCAACGCTGTTCCACCACCGCTTGCGCTCGGCCACCCAATAATCGAGCCACGCCCGCGCCTCGTCCTTGTGGCAGAAGAACTCCATCTCCATCTGCTCGAACTCACGCGACCGGAAAATAAAGTTCCGCGGCGTCACCTCATTGCGGAACGCCTTGCCCACCTGCGCAATCCCAAACGGCACACGAACCCGCGTCGTGTCGACGATGTTGGCGAAGTTCAGGAAGATGCCCTGGGCGGTCTCGGGGCGGAGGTAGGCCTTGTTCTTCTCGTCACGGATCACGCCCGGATAGGTGTCGAGCATGAGGTTGAACTGGCGAGGTTCGGTCAACGTGCCGACTTCGCCGCAGTTAGGGCAGGGAGCGAGAGGCCGAAGATGGGTTGCGCGCGTCGTGTCTTCAAAGGTCACGAAGTCGGATTTTACGGGATTTCCGAACTTTTTGATTGCACGTGCTATGTTCTTCTCATTCTGAGAAGATACCTCTTGCAATCCTCCAAGCCCTGTGAAATACAACCACTTCGCTTGAGCGCTCCCATCCAGCTCGCTTGCAAAGTTGAGGATCATGCAGCCAAGATGGTCCGCTCGAAAACGTCCATGGCAAGATTTGCAATCCACCATCGGGTCGTTAAACCCACCAACATGCCCACTCGCCTCCCACACCCGCGGATTCTGAATAATGCTCGAATCCACGCCCACGATCGATACCGGCTCCCCATCACGCAGCGGCGGCGTCAGCGTCATGTCGCGCCACCAGCGGTCCGCCAGGTTCTTCTTGAGCTGCACGCCCAGAGGGCCATAGTCCCAGAACCCGTTCAAACCCCCATAAATCTCGCTGGCCGGAAAGATGAACCCGCGCCGCTTGCACAGGCTCACCAGCTCTTCCATCGACTTGCCCTGGACCGAACTGGCCCCGTCCGCCACCGCGTCGCTCATGCCTGACTCCAAACAATCATCCGTCCGAGCCGCGAGCGTAAGCTCGCGGACCTCGACCCGATCCAAGCTTCCCGCCGTTCAGCCGCCGAAGGCCTTCTTGAGCAGGTCGCCAAACGATACCCGCTCGGCTTCCTCGCGCACCGCCGCCTCGATCGTGTCAAACTCCACCACCTCGGGCGCCTCGATCAATGGCCGCCGCTGGCTCTCGTCCACCCGCACCAGCCCCAGCGCCCCCTGCCCGGTCACGTTCACCTGCCACACGCCCTCGCCAAGGGCCCGATACACCGCCTTGCCCACCTGGGCCCCGGGCTGTTCCCAGTCCACCTCAGCGATCTGCGGATCGATCACGATCCCATCCATCGGCGGCGTCCGATCATCGAACACACGCCGAATCCACAGCCGACCTCCGATAACCACATAGTCGACGTAGATCTCTCGGGTCGGGTCGAACGGCGTGGGCACTACCTTCTCGACACCCAGCCGATCACGCACCCGCACGCTCATGGCCCCGTCCTCGACCACCAGTTCGGTGACCGCCGACTGCGCGACCGCCGTGTTGAACTGCTCCACCAGGGCCGAGTAGTCCCGCGCCACCTCGGCGAGCCGGTCCCGATAGATATCGGCCCTTAAATCTGCCCTTGCCCGCGAGAGCACCAAGTAACCGCCTACCACGGTCATAAGTATGGTAATCAGGGCAAGCCCCGATGTAAAAATTCTGTTTCGTGGGTAGTTTCCGCTTGACATTGGAGCCATCTTGGACCATTGTATGGGCCAGAGAGATTCGTGGAGGACACAAAGATTTCTGGATTCACGCCAGTTATCCCTACGGCGAAGTAGCCCCCTATGACACGCCAAGCGTGTGGTCTGGGGGATATGTCCCATTCTTCCTCGAATCAGTACCATGCCGCCTGGGAAGAGGGCGGCTGAGACTGAGAGCAGGCCCCACACCACAAGGGCCGGCCCGGCATCGGCAAGGAGAGCCGACACCGGGTTCCACTAGGAGTAGTTGGGGGTTGCGCGTGGCGGGCTTTCGCCCGACACACAAGATCCCAAACCAGACTTGCTGATCCGAGGCCGGTCGGACAACGGCCACGGTTCCTGTTTCAACGCGTCGGGCAGCGTGCCAGACGCGCCACCCATGTTCGCATGTTCGTATTGATACGAGGTTTTAGAGATGATGAACACTCAGAAGGTTCTCGCCGCCGCCGCGATCCTCGCGGCCGCCGGCACCACGTTCGCTCAGGTCACCCCGGGCGGTTTCACTCCCGATCAGGTCGAAGATTACGAGGGCACTCCCGGCGGCCGCGCCATCCTCGGCAGCCTCTTCGGCGG
>CAYGTM010000318.1:0-3337 GCA_964352795.1 uncultured Phycisphaera sp. | reverse complement strand
CTGCTGGTCAAACGTGGCGCGACGCCAGCGCGATCGCGAGCGCCAAGGCCAACCTGGACGAGTTTGCCATGGGCGGCAGCGGGGAGCACTCGGCCTTCGGCCCCGCGCGCAACCCGTCGGCCGTGCAACGAACGCCCGGCGGCAGCAGCAGCGGCAGCGCGGCGGCGGTGGCGGCCGGGTGCGTGACGCTGGCGCTGGGCAGCGACACGGGGGGCTCGGTGCGCCAGCCGGCGGCCATGTGCGGGCTGGTGGGGCTCAAGCCGACGTACGGCCGCGTGTCGCGGTACGGGCTCGTGGCGTTTGCCAGCAGCCTGGACCAGATTGGCACGCTGACCACGAATGTGCAAGACGCGGCCGTCGCGCTGTCGGTGCTCGCCGGCCATGATCCGCTCGATGCCACCAGCGCGCCGAGGGATGTCGAGAACTTCTTGACCGCGCTCGACGCGAGCGCCGACGGGCAGCGCGTGGCGATGGTGCGGCCAGAGGGCACCGTCCACGCCGGCGTGGGCGAGGCGCTCGAGCGGGCCGCGCGCGTGCTTGGTGAGGCGGGCGTGGGCGTCGATGAAGGAACCCTGCCGCACACGCGGTATGGCGTGGCGGCGTATTACCTCATCGCGCCGGCCGAGGCGTCGAGCAATCTGGCGCGGTATGACGGCGTGCGGTATGGGCGGCGGGCCGAGTTGCGCCGGGAAGAAGGCCTCGAAGACTTGTATGTCCGCTCTCGCACCGAGGGGCTCGGGGCCGAGGTGAAGCGGCGCATCCTGCTTGGCACGCACGCGCTCAGCAGCGGGTACTACGACCAGTATTACGGCAAGGCCCAGCGCACGCGGCGGCTCATCAAGAACGACTTCGACGCGATCTTTGCCAGTGGCGCTCGCGCGGTGCTCATGCCCACAACGCCGTCGCCCGCATTCAGGCTGGGCGAGAAACTGGGCGACCCGATGTCGATGTATCTCGAGGACGCCTTCACTGTGGGCGCGAATCTGGCGGGGCTGCCTGCCATGAGCGTGCCGGCGGGGCTGGTGGAGGTCGATGGCGTGCGTTTGCCCGTGGGCGTGCAACTCGTGGGGCGGGCGTTCGACGAGGCGGGGCTGGTGCAACTGGCGCGCGTGCTCGAGCGCGCGCTCGGGTTCGATACCCGCAGCCCGATGGCAATCAAGATTGGTGGATAATCAGATCGCGCCGGCCAGCGCGGGGGCCTTGAGCTTGCCCGCGAGGCTTCGCGTGGTTTCGGGCGACGACGTGACGAGGTAGTACACCAAGCCGTCGTGGCGCCAGCCGATGATGCTGGCGGCGTCGGTGGCCTCGCTGCCGACCGCGTAGGCCTTGCCATCCTCGAACCGCTTGTCGCCGCAACGCTGGATGTACAGGCTCACCTCGACGGGCTCGCCTTGCGGGTTGAGCGCGTTGAACACCAGGTGGACCGATGGGCCCTTGCCGGGCACCTTGCACTTGCCCGCGGCGACGAACTCGGCACCGTCCATGAGCAGGTCGTTGGTCGTGAACCCGCCGCCCAGGATGTCGCGGAAAGCCTCGGGCACATGTTGGAGGTCGCTCTCGGTGAACTTGCGGATGCTGGTGGGGTGGCTCGCGCAGCGGGAGTGCTCGCTCGTCATGAAGCTGGCGAGTTGGACGCCCGTGGGCAGGTCGTCGGCCAAGGCCACGCCCGGGCCTGTGGCTTGGGTCGCCGGGTTGCCACGGAAGTACGCCGACACGGCGACGATGATCACGACGGCGGCGGCCAGGTCGGCGGCGCGCTGCCAGATCGGAAACCGATCGACTTGGCGCGCTGATTGGCGCGATGGCCCGTCGGCGGGCGTGGGATTCAGCGTCAGCGCGGGAACCGAGACGCCGGTCATGGCGGTGATGCGATCGCGCAGGGCCTGGGGGCACCGACCATCGGCGGCCATGCAGCGACCCACGGCGGTGCGCAAATGACGCTCGGCCCGCTCGTGATTCTCAAGCTCGGGGCGGGCGGCCTTCGCGTTGGTGTAGGCCACCGATTCCTCGGCCGACAACTCGCCGTCGGCGGCGAGGCGGACCAGGCGGTCGATGGTGGCGCGGTCGAGCGAGCCGTGCAGGGTGTCGTCGGGTTCCCGGGAGGTGGGATGGTCGTCGTGCTGGCTCATGCGTGCCGCTCCAAAAAAACGCTGACGGGGCCGGCTGGGGTCGTGGGTCCGAGTTGGCTTTCGGCAGGCCCGTTCGGCGGCTCTCCAGACGCCTCCGGGCTGCTCGAATGGCCTAACTCTCGTCGCTCCCGTTTTCATCCCGGGCGAGGCGATTGATTCCGAGTCTTTCGGCAACGTCCGAATCGCCGGTCAGGGCCTCGGCCACCAGCTTACGGGCCCGGTGTAATCGGGACATGACCGTGCCGATGGGGACTTCGAGGATTTCGGCGATTTCTCGGTACTTGAGCCCCTCGACGCCCCAGAGCAGGAGGATTTCCCGGAACTCGGGCTTGAGGTGCTCGATGGCGGCCTTCAGGGCGTCGTCCACCTGGTCCCAGTCGAAGGTCGCGCGGTCCCAGGCCGGGGCGGCGTCGCCGGGGGTCAGCTCGCCATTGGATTCTTCGTAAAACTCACCAACGGGCGTCGGGCGGCGGCCCTGTTTCTTGAGGTCCGAATAAAACGCGTTGTGGGCAATGGTGAAGAGCCAGGCCCGCATGCCGCCCCCGCGCTCCTCGAAGTTCGTCCAGGTCTCGCTCTTGAGGGCCCGCAGGTAGACATCCTGGACGAGCTCGTCGGCCCGCTCGGGGCTTCGCGTCAGGTGGTACGCCAGGCGATACACCGCGTCGAGGTGTTCTAGAGCCATGGCCTCGAATACCTGACGATCCATCATCGTCCTCTCGGGCCGTGGGCCCAGTGGGTGCTTGCGAGGGTACACCCGCCGGGCGAAGTCGGCCCCGGGTTTGGCGCTGATATCCTGCCAGCGTGCCCGAGTTGCCCGAGGTCGAACACCTGCGCCGCACGCTCCAACCCAGGCTGCCGGGCCGGCGGGTGGTCGCGGCCACCCTGCACCGGCGAGACATCGCCGTCGGGCCGGGCGACCCTCCCGGAGGGTTCGCCCGCCAACGGGCGGATGTTCGCCCCACCAGGCTCAGGCCCGCCCAACTGCTGGCAGGGGCAACGGTTGAACGGATCGAGCGGCGTGGCAAGCTCCTGGTGATTATTGCCCACGATGAGCGGGCCCTGGGCGTCCACCTGGGCATGAGCGGACAACTGCTGTGGGCCACGGCGGGTGGGAGGCTGCCGACCGGCCATGTCCATGCCACCTGGCGGCTGGATGATGGGTCAAGGCTCATCTTCCGCGACCCACGCCGCTTCGGCGGGCTCTGGCT
>CAYGTM010000317.1:0-3345 GCA_964352795.1 uncultured Phycisphaera sp. | reverse complement strand
GGCGATTACCGTATCGGGGTTGCCCGTGGTGAAGACCCACGCCTCGGTCGCGTTTCTTTCGTTGGTCGACTGCGTGGAGCGGGTCGAACTCGTGGGCATCGGCGGCATCCTGAGCGTGACGCCCAATGATGCCGACTTTGGCCAGCAGTACGGGCTGCTCAACACGGGCCAGACCATCGCCGGCGTGCCGGGCACGCCTGGGGCCGACGTCAACGCGACCGAGGCGTGGGTCTTCACCACGGGCAACCCCGATACGGTAATCGCCATCGTGGATACGGGCGTCAGCCAGAGCCACCCGGATTTGCAAGTGAATGTGCTGCCCGGCTACAGCCCGCTGGGCGCGAGTTGGGACGACGACATCTTCATCAGCCACGGCACGCACTGCGCGGGCATCGCCGGTGCGGACACCAACAACGGCATCGGCATCGCGGGCGTGGGGTGGGACTGCTCGATCCTGCCGGTGAAAGTACTGGGCATTCTGGGCAGCGGCACCGAGCCCGACATCGCCGCGGGCATCGTGTGGGCCGCCGACAACGGTGCGGACGTCATCAGCTTGAGCCTGGGCTCACCCGAGTTCGGTGTCGTGCTCGAGAACGCCGTGAACTACGCGGCGGATCTTGACGTGGTGATCGTGGCGGCGACGGGGAACACGGCGGGCGTGCCGATCTTCGCGCCGGCCCGCTTCGCGGCCACCATCGCCGTGGGCGCGACCGACAACCGAGACGTGATCGCCGGCTTCACCACCACCGGCCCGGAGATGACCGTGACCGCCCCGGGCGTGGACGTGTGGAGCACGTGGGACACGCTGCCGTTCCTTGGGCCCACCGATGGGTACGCGCTCCAGAGCGGCACGTCGATGGCCACGCCGCACGTGGCCGGGGTGGTGGGGCTGATGCTGAGCGTCAATCCCGACCTCACGCGCCGGCAGGTGCAGGCGATCCTCGAAGCCACCTCGGTCGATCTGGGCGCTGCCGGTTTCGACCCGATCTATGGCCACGGCCGCGTCGACGCGCTCGAGGCCGTGATCGCCGCAGGCGGAGCGGCGTGCCGGGCTGACTTCGACGGCGACGGCAGCCTGACCATCTTTGATTTCCTGGCGTTCCAGAATGCCTTCGATTCGGGCGAGCCGTCGGCCGACTTCGACGGTGACGGCAACCTGACCATCTTCGACTTCCTGGCGTTCCAGAATGCGTTCGACAGCGGGTGCTGACGCATCCTTCGCGCAACTGGCCCGAAGGCGTTGCCCGACGGCCCCTTAGATGGAGAGCAGAGATGATGCAGTCCTCAAGGTTCGCGCTCGTGTGTGCCGCTGGTGTCCAGGTGTTGCCTGCCGCGGCTCTGGCCGATTCGTTCAACAATCTCGGTGATTTTCTCGCGGCCGTGCCCGACGCGCAGCTCGTCAACTTTGACGTGCTGCCCGATGGTTCGGCCACGACTGTCGGCGAGATCGGATCATTGTTCGCTGACTATGGGCTTGAGTTCCCACCCGGCAACCAGATCACCGACACGTTCCTCGAACCAAAATCTCCGCCTCGCGCCTGGGTGAACGACACACTGGTGGGCAACGACCGCGTGTTCGACTTTGACATCAATGTTTCGGGCGTGCGTGCGGTCGGGGCGCACAATGTTCGTTTCGGCGGCTTCCCGAACGGTGCCATCCTTCGAGCGTTCGACGCTGCGGGAAACGAGTTGGAGTCAGCCACGTCGGACAGCGAGTTCGCCACGCTCGACTTCTTCGGCGTGACCACCGACGCCGACATCGAGCGCGTGACGATCACGTTCGTCCTCCCCATGGGCTGGGGGCTTGACGATCTTTACGTTGGTGTAGGGTCGCCTTGCCGGGCCGACCTCGACGGCGACGGCGAGTTGACCATCTTCGACTTCCTGGCCTTTCAGAACCTCTTTGACGCGGGCGATCCCATTGCCGACTTCGACGGCGACGGCAGCCTGACGATCTTCGACTTCCTGGCGTTCCAGAATGAGTTCGACGCCGGTTGCGAGTGAGCTTTTAGCCCGCGAGCGTCACGCGGTTGCGCAGCGTGCCGATGCGGTCGATCTCGACTTCCACCACGTCCCCGCCGGTGAGGTACCGCGGCGGGGTTCGTGCCGCGCCCACGCCCGAGGGCGTGCCGGTCAGGATCACCGTGCCGGCGGGTAGCGTGGCACCCTGGCTCAGGCGTGCGATGATGTCGGCGACGCCGTAGAGCATGTGGGCGGTGGAGGCTTGCTGCACGACTTCGCCGTTGAGGCGGGTCGTGAGCGTGAGCGTGGCCGGATCGCCCACGCGATGGGCGGGAATGACGGCCGGCCCGAGCGGGCAGAAGGTGTCGAAGCTCTTGCCGCGCACGAACTGGCCGCCGCCGCCGTGCTTCTGCCACCAGCGGGCCGACACGTCGTTGGCGCAGCAGTAGCCCAGCACATGGTCGAGCGCTTCGTCGTGGGCCACGTCGCGTGCGGGCGTGCCGATGATGACGGCCAGCTCGCCTTCATAGTCAACCTGCGGCCCGCCGGTGGCCTCGTCGAGGCAGCACTGCGGGATGGCGATGTCGTCCTCGTGCAGGATCACGCTGGCCGGGCTCTTGGCGAAGATGGTGGGGTGCTCGGTGGCTCCGGTGGCCTTCGTGGCGGCGATGGCGGATGCCATTTCTTTCGCATGGTCGGCGTAGTTCCGGCCCACGCACAGGATCCAACGCAGGGGGATGGAGCCAGCATCGGTCAAAACCGAAGCGCCAACATCGTCTCGCACGAGTTCCATGGACATGAACGTAGGCCGGGTGAGCCCGCGTGGTCCATGCTTGCCTTATGCCGCCCGGCTCGACTAGACATTGGAAAACCCCTCCACCCCGTTTCGGGGATGGAAGGGGCGAGATTTGGGAGCGATTCGGATTACTCGGGCAGGATCACGCTATCGATGACGTGGATCACACCGTTGCTGGCCTCGATGTCGCTGTTGACCACGTTCGCGCCGTTGACGGTCAGGCGGCCGTTGTCGATGCCAACGCGCACCGAGTCGCCTTGGAGCGTGGTGGCCCGCTGGGCACCCACGGCGTCTCGGGCATACACGCGACCGGAAACGACGTGGTAGGTCAGGATGCCGCGGAGCGTGTCGCGGTTTTCGGGCTTGAGGAGTTCTTCGAGCGTGCCGGCGGGCAGCTTCCTGAACGCCTCGTCGGTGGGCGCGAAGACGGTGAGGGGCTGATTGCCGGTGAGCGCGCCGCCCAAGCCGGCGGCCTCGATGGCCTTGGCCAGGATGCTGAAGCGGCCGTCGCCGGTGGCGATCTGGGCCAGGTTGCTGGTCTGGGGCATGATCACGCTGTCGATGACGTGGATCACGCCGTTGGAGGC
>CAYGTM010000316.1:0-3346 GCA_964352795.1 uncultured Phycisphaera sp. | reverse complement strand
TCGGCGAGCCTTTGCAGACCCGTGAGCGAGCCCGCCCACCGATCCTGGTACCTGCCCACCCCACGCTCGTACACCCTGCGCAGGGGCACCGCGTTGAGATAGTTGAACTTCTGTCGCCCTTCCTTGCGCGTCACGACCAGTCCCGCCGACTCGAGCACCGACAGGTGCTTCATCACCGCGAACCGAGTGAGCGCAGGGAACGCGCCGGCGAGGTCGCCCGTGCTGGCGCGGCTCTCGCGTAAGAGGTCCAGGATGGCCCGTCGCGTCGGATCGCTGAGGGCCTTCCAGACGTCATCGGGATCACTCGATACGGGAACAGCGGTGGCAGTGGTGGGGGGTGGCGCCTCCATGCCTCACCCCATCCATCAAAACAGCGGCGGCATGCCGAACACGCGCCGCGCGGTGCTGATCTGGCCCGCGTGGAACGCCTCGTGTGAAGCGAACGAGCCCATCAGCATGATGCGGTCCTTCGCGAGCTGCGCGATGCCTCCGGTGAGCGGCTCGATGAGCTCACTCTCGCTGAGCCCGCTGAACCACGAGACCACCGCCGCTCGCGAGCGCGCCAGCCCGTCGAGCAACTCATCGCGCGACGGGTGCCCCTTGGCCCCCGGCTTGCACACGCTGCCGCCCTTGAACATCTCGTGCCACTCGGTGGGCAGCACGGGGTCGCCGCCGCCCAGCGAGGCGCGGACCAGGTCGTCGGTCACGGCGATGTGCCCGAGGTTCCAGGCCGCGTGGTTGCCACCCTCGCAGGGCACCTCGTAAAACTTCTCGTCGGGCGTGGCCTTGGCCATCTCGAGCAGCAGGCCCCGAGCGAATTCCATGTTTCGCAGGCCATCGCGGACGTGGGTCGATGTAAGCGCGGCGGAAGGTGCTTCAGGCATGGGGAACTCCGTTCGGTGTTTGTGAATATGTCATCATAGTAAGCGTGGCGGCGACCAAAACATGTGACCAAATAGTAACATGACTTTCGGCCTTCGTCAACCCCATAACCCAAGAAATCTCCCAACCGGCTCCCGGGCCCGTTACGGCCGCCCGGCCACGCAATAGAGTTCTAACAGATGGGAATCGGCACCGTACTGCTCGACCACGGGGTGATCACCCAGGCCCAACTGGACGACGCTGTCGCCCAGCAGCGGACCACGGGCGAGCGCCTCGACCGTGTGCTCGTCCGCATGGGCGTGGTGGGGGCCGAACAGGTGCTCGAGGCCATCGGCGACCAGTTCCACCTGGAGGTGGTCGACCTGGACACCACCGAGGTCGACGCCTCGGTCCTCCAGACCCTGCCCGCGAGCCTGGTGCAGAAGCAGCGCTGTGTGCCCATCCGCCGCGAGCACGACATCCTCACCGTTGCCACCAGCGACCCCTTCGAACTCAGCGTGCTCGACGAGCTGCGCCTGCTCACCGGCTACAGCATCGAACTGGTGCTGGCCGACGACGACGCGCTGCAACGCTTCGTCCGCGCCAACTACGGCGTGGGCTCGGACACGCTCGACGCGCTCTCGGCCGAGGCCGGCGCCCAGGTCGAGGCGAAGGGCGACGAGGACGAGATCGAGCAGGCCCAGGAAGCCAGCGTCATCAAGCTGGTCAACGACATCCTGCTCGAGGCCATCCGCGAGCGGGCCACCGACGTCCACATCGAGCCCTACGAGCACCGCCTGATCGTCCGCTACCGTATCGACGGCGTGCTGCAACGCGCCAACGTGCCCGACACCATCAACCGCTTCTCGGCGGCCATCATCAGCCGCCTGAAGATCATGGCCAACATGAACATCGCCGAGAAGCGCAAGCCCCAGGACGGCCGCATCACCCTCAAGCAACGGCTGCCCGACGCCAGCGGCCGCATGGCGCTGCAAGAGTTCGACCTGCGCGTCAGCGTCATCCCCATGCTGTTCGGCGAGGGCGTGGTGCTTCGCATCCTGAGCAAGTCGGCCGTGCTGATGGACCTTGGCGATCTGGGCATGCCCGAGTGGATCCAGAAGACCTGGTACCAACTCATCGAGCGGCCCTACGGCATCGTGCTGGTCACCGGTCCCACGGGCTCTGGCAAGAGCACCACGCTCTACGCCTCGCTCAACCGCATCGTGAGCGAAGAGATCAAGGCCATTACCGTCGAGGATCCGGTGGAATACCATGTGGGCGGGGTCAACCAGATCCAGGTGAACCAGCAGGTTGGCCTCACCTTCGCCGCGGGCCTGCGCAGCATCCTGCGCCACGACCCCGACGTGGTGATGATCGGCGAGATCCGCGACAAGGAAACCGCCGAGACGGCCATCCAGGCCAGCCTCACCGGCCACCTGGTCTTCAGCACGCTGCACACCAACGACGCCCCGGGCGCGATGACGCGCCTGCTGGACATGGGCGTCGAGCCGTTCCTGGTGTCGAGCAGCATCGAGGGTGTGCTGGCCCAGCGCCTGGTGCGCCGCGTGTGCACGCACTGCGCCGCGCCCTACACCCCCGACGCCGTCGATCTGCCCCCGGGGTTCATGCCCGATGAGGACGGTGGGGGGGACGGCACGCTCACCCGTGGCCAGGGCTGCCGAGAGTGCCGCCAGAGCGGCTACCGCGGCCGCATCGGCCTGTACGAGTTGCTCCAGAGCAGCGACCGCCTGCGCGACGACATCATGCACGGCCGCAGCGCGGGCGAGATTAGCAAGCACGCCATCGAGGATGGCACGCTCCAACGCATGAGCCAGGACGGCTTCGCCAAGGCCCGGGCCGGCCAGACGACGATCTCCGAGGTGATGCGCGTCCTGACTGTTTAATTTGTCGCTTCGCCAGCGGGGCCGGGTTTGTTTTGTCGCCTCGGCGGCGGGGGCACTCCGTGCGGGGTGTGGCCCTTCGGCCTTGCGCGGCGGACCGCGCGGGTGCGCTCCTTCCGAGCCGGTGGCGTGAGCACCCGGACCTCTTCCTCTTGAACGCGAAGGCCGCGAAGGGCTCGAAGGAAGACCGGCATCCGGCACGCGGGACCCGGCACTCGGCAAGCCCGGAAACTCGCCTCCCCTCCGCCGATCGCCGAACCCCGATCGCCGCCTTCCCCGGGCATCCCCGAACATGAACGAAAACCGACATCGGCATGAACGAAAACCAACCCCGCGTTGAACGAAAACCGTATCCGGCCGACGGTGGTTTGGTTTTCGTTCAACGGAAAACGATCTTCCCAGCAAGGAAGTTCATTTTCCCCGCTGGGAAAACCGTTTTCCCTGCTGCCAAAACCATCTTCCCCGCTGGGAAAACCGTCTTCCCCGGTGCCGGAACGATCTTCCCCGCTGGGAAAACCGTTTTCCCCGCTGCCAGAACCGTCTTCCCCGCTGGGAGAACCGTTTTCCCCGGTGCCGGAACGGTC
>CAYGTM010000315.1:0-3351 GCA_964352795.1 uncultured Phycisphaera sp. | reverse complement strand
CTCCCGCGCCGGTTCGAGTTGGTCTACTACGACGTGCGAGGCGACGACAACGACCGCGTGGGCGACGGCAGCAGCCGCCGGACCATCTCCAACGTGCAACGGCTCGACAAGCCGACCGACATCGCCGCCGCCGTCAAACGGGCCGCCAAGCTGCTCGACGAGACCAACTGGCGCGAGGGCGGCGAAACGCCCCTCGCCCAGATCATCGACGACGCCAACCCGTTCCCCCTGCCCACGCCCGAGGGCTTCGAGGCCAAGGCCTACCAGCCGCCCGGCCACGAGCGCCAGCAGCAGGCCCAGGCCGAGCCGCAGATCAACATCCCCGCGCCCGACTTCACCCTGCTCGACCCCGATGGCAAGGCGCACACGCTCAGCGACTATCGCGGGAAGGTCGTCATCATCGACTTCTGGGCCACGTGGTGCGGCCCGTGCCTCATGGTCATGCCCGATCTCCAAGCTATCCACGAGGAGTACAAGAACAAGGATGTCGTCGTCATGGGCGTCAACGCCTGGGAGAACGCCGATCCCAAGGCCCTTATGGAACAGCGCGGCTGGGACTACCTCCTCCTGCTGGGCGGAGACCAGGTCGCCTCGCAATACCAGGTGACCGGCATTCCCACGATGGTGGTCGTGGATCCCAACGGCATGATCGTCCAACGCAAGGTGGGCGCCGTCGGCGACGTCCAGGCCGATCTGGCCAAGACGATCAAGGCCCTCCAGCCACAGGATTGAGTGTTCCCAGAACCCAACGAAAACACCCCCACGGCGACCAGAAGTCGACGCGGGGGGCCTAGAGCGTGCCACGAGCTCCAGAAAACCGGGGCTCGATGTCGCCAGGAGATGGAGATTATCGCATCGAGAGCTGCTGGCCGTTGATCAGCACGCGATCGGGCCTGATCACGCTGCGGCCGTCGAGCTGCTGCTCCTTGCCGCGAATCCGGATCCGATCACCCCGGCGTGCGTCGAACTCCTCGCGGTCCTCGATGCGATCTGACGTGAAGGCGATCAACTCCTCGCTGCCATCGTGCAGCTCGACGCGAAGCACGGTGTACTTCTCGCGGTCGATGTCGACACTGGCCACGTCGCGAATGGTGCCCTCGAGCTGGGTCATCCGTTGCTGCCGCTGGCTGGAGCGCTGCTGGTCGCCCTGCATCTGCTGGGACCCCGCCAGGGTGAACGCCTGACCGTTCACGTTCAGCTTGTAGGTGGTCAGCACCTCGCGGTCGCGATGCCGCTCGCGCTCGCCCTTGAGCGTGACCGTGTCGCCTTGCGAGAACGGCACGTCCGAGCGCGACATCTTGGGCCCCATGTTCACCACGCGACTCTTGCCATCCTCCTTGAACGTGATCCGGGCGATCAGGTCCGTGCCCGACTCGCGCCCGGTGCCTCGGAGGAACTCCACGCTCTGGACCTCGCCACGAACGCGCTTGAGGTTTTTCTCATGCTTCTGGCGCGCCATGGTGTTCTGACCTTGAGCATCGGAACGACGCTGCCGGTCGCTGTTGGCCACCTCGCTCGAGCCCTGTCCGGACATCGCGCGGTCGCCGCGCTGGCGGGCCTGGTCGCCCGCGCGCTGCCGCTGGCTCGCGCTCGCGTCATCGTAGTTCCAGGTGGAGATGTAGTAATATGGGTCATAGTCGTAGCCGGTGTCGTTGTCGTAGTACCCGTCGTAATACCCGCTGGTGTACGCGTTGCCATACCGAGTTCCCAGATCGATGATGGTGTCATACCCATACCGGTCGTCGGAGTATCCGTCGGAGTACCCGTCCCAGTATCCGTCGTACCAATCGCTGCCGGTCACCCAGCCGGTGTTCCAGGAGTCGTACCCGTAGTCATAGTCATACCCGTACGCATCGTCGTCCGTGTCGTACCAGTCGTACTCGTAATCGATGGTGTTCTCGCCGTCGAACCAGTCGCTGGGGTCGTACCACTCTTCCTTGTGGTAGCCCTCGTCCTGGTCCCACTCCCAGTCACCGGGGTTCTGCTGGGCCCGTTCCCGATCGGTCTGGGCGTGCAGGGGCGCGGGCGTGCCGGCCAGAAGGGCCAGGGCCAGCGTCGCGGGAAGGGCGGCGATCCGTGTGCCATGAAGCGTCATCATTGGTGAATCCTCCGTTGCTGTGCCGGCGCGATGGCATACAAAAAGATGGGAGCGCCGGCGGTAAGTGATGCGGGCTTGGCGTCTTGCAGCGGCCCGCGTGCCTGCCATATTGCACACTATCTCCCGCGCATCATCGCGCCCTGAACGCACCATGAATCTCCCATCATCTTGTCGACGACCGGCCAAGCACCAGCTCGACCGGGCCCGGCCGCACCGAATGAATCCCGATTCATCAGAGCTTCACCGTGGGATCAGCGTCACGCGGGAAGATACATGCATCGACGCGACTCGCCCACACGACCGACCACAGGAACAGGAGCACTCCATGTCCAGCAACCGAACCTCGACCGCCGACCCCAAGACCGACGTTGACGCCATCCGCGAGGACCTCGCCTCGCTCAAGGCCGACCTGGCCGCCCTCATCAACGACACCGCCCACCGCGGGGCCGAGCGGGCCAGCAGCATCGCCCACGCCGCCAGCGATAAGGCCCACGAACTGGGCGACGCCGCGCGCGACCAGGCCAACGAGGCCCACGACCGCCTGGCCACCGAGGTGAGCCAGCGCCCGCTGCTGTGGCTCGCCGGTGCCGCCGTCGCTGGCGCCCTCATCGCGCGCGGCGTGCATCGCTAAATGACGCCTTGCTTCTCTCCTCAATCTCCCCCCAACCCAAGTGGGGGGCGACTTTGAACTCACCAAGGGGGGCACCCATGCTCGAGAAAGCCGCCGACACCTTCATCGCCGCCGTCGACCTCTTGGAAGCCGAGGGACGCCAGTTGCTCCGCACCGGGGCCGACCTCACCTTCTGGGGCATGGTCATGATCGGCTCGGCGACCATCGCCGTGGCCGGCATCGCGGCCTTGCTCGTCGGTCTGGCGTGGGTGCTGGCCGAAGCGATCGGCGTCGCGGGGGCGCTGGCGATCATGGGCGCGGGCGCCGCCCTGCTGGGGCTCGGGCTCACTGCCCTGGGCCGCCAGAAGATGCGCACGGCCGGAGGGAGCGCGCCATGACCACGCCAACACCATCACATCGCCACCATCCGGCCGCCTTGCCCCATGTTCGCAAGCACGAACCACAGCGCGTGTCCCATACCCGCCCACGACCCCAGACCATCGAGGAAGCCAAGCTCAACCTCCGCGTCGCCGCCGCCCGCAAGAACCCCGGCAATCCCGGCACCCCCGGCGGCGGTTTCGCCGCCACCGACCTCGCCAGCTCGTTGGCCAGCGGGGTCATCCGCTTTGCCAAGGACCACCCC
>CAYGTM010000314.1:0-3361 GCA_964352795.1 uncultured Phycisphaera sp. | reverse complement strand
ATTGATCCCCCCCTGCGCATCGGCCATGGCTACGACCTGCACCGCCTGGAGCCCCTTGCCCCCCACGGCTCGGGCAAGCCGCTCGTGATTGGGGGCCAGCACATCCCCGAACACACCGTCGGCCCCGTCGCCCATTCCGACGGCGACGCCCTGCTGCACGCCCTGACCGACGCCATCCTGGGGGCGGCGGCCCTCCCCGACATCGGCCAGCTCTTCCCCAACGACGATCCGGGCAACAAAGGGCGTGATTCTGGCGATTTTCTCGCCGAGGCCGTCCGCCTGATGCACGGGGCCGGGTGGACGCTGGCCAACGCCGACCTGACCGTGCTGCTGCAAGCACCCAAGATCGGCCCGCACAAGACCGCGATCCGCGAACGCATCGCTCGCATGCTCGACCTGCCCATCGACCGAGTGAACCTCAAGGGCAAGACCGGCGAGCACATCGGCCCGGTAGGTGAGGGCAAGGCCATCGAGGCCCACGCCGTGGTGTTGCTCGTTCGGGAAAACTGATCGAATCTAGCGTGCGGCGTCCTGGCGGGCCACAGGCTTGGCCTCGACCTGCCCGGGTGGGCGGGCGCTCTCGGTCAGCCGCTCCCGGAGGGCCGGGGCGGCCTTGAACCCGCAGGTCTCGCTGGCGGGAATACGGATGGGCTCGCCCGTGGTGGGCTTGGTGCCGTTGCGTTCGGCCCGATGGCGGCGGATGAAGCCGCCAAAGCCGCTAATTTTGACCCGCCCGTCCTCGATCAGGCCTTTGGTGATGGCTTCGAGGACGGCGTCGAGAGATCGGGACGCCTCACCCCGGGTGGTCCCCAGGCTGGCGGCGATCCGGTCGACCAGAAGGCTCTTATTCATGGCGCAGGCTCCGCTGTCGCGCTGCCTGGAGAACGCACAGGCCATCGCCCCACTGTTTTCGTTCCAACGTCGTGCGGGTTATCGGCGCTTCGATGCGAACACATCAAGAACTTTGCAAATCGCCGCCCGATCTCCCCATGCGCGAGCCACGAGGCTCGCTCGCTATCATTTGCCCAGCATGAGCAAAACCCAAACCGCGTTCCAATATTCTGCCCGTACCACTGCAATCGGGGCGGATTCGAGGCCATGACGATCCAACTCCCTCTGGTGATCCAGACCGAGACCCTCGACCCCACCGCCCAAGCTTGGCTGCGCGAGCGGGTCCGCCTCGAAGTCTGTCCCCACGACGGCCCGGGCCTGCTCGAACTGTTGCCCCAGGCCCAAGGCCTGGTCGTGCGTACCTACACGCGCGTCGATGAGGCGTTGCTCGATCGGGCCCCCAACCTGAAAGTCGTCGGGCGCGCGGGCGTGGCGCTCGAAAACATCGACATCCCCGCCTGCCGAGCGCGCGGCGTCGAGGTCGTCCACACGCCCGAGGCCAACACGCAGGCGGTGGTCGAGTTCGTGCTGTGCCTGCTGCTCGACGCGCTGCGGCCGCGCGTGGGCCTCGGCGGCCCGCTCGAGGGCCAGGCCTGGCACGACGCACGCAACGAACTGCAAGGCGATGGCCACCTGAGCGACCTGAGCATCGGCATCCTGGGCTTCGGCCGCATCGGCAGCCGCGTGGGCAAGGTGCTGCGCGCGCTCGGCTGCACCGTGCGCTACCACGATATCAAGAACATGCCCGAGAGCGAACGCCACGGGTGCGAGCCGGTGTCGCTCGAAGAACTCCAGCGCACCTCCCAGGTGCTCACCATCCACATCGACTGGAGCGCGGGCAACCATCACCTGGTCAACTCGGGCTTCCTGGGCACGCTGCGTCCGGACGCCATCATCGTGAACACCAGCCGCGGGCTGGCGATCGATCCCCAGGCCCTGGCCGACTGGCTGCGCGCCAACCCCAAGGCCCGCGCCCTGCTCGATGTCCACGACCCGCACGAGCCGCTCGACACGGGCTACCCGCTGCTGGGCGTGCCCAACGCCCACCTGGCCCCCCACATCGCCGCCGCCACCGCGCCCGCGCGGCTGAACATGAGCTGGGTGGTGCGCGACGTGGTGGCGGTGCTGGAGGGCAAAGAACCCAGGTGGCCCGCGCCGAATATGAAGACTTCATAAAGCACGAAACCATCCCGCGGTCGTCTTGTATCATCTCAAGTTGGTGCCGTTCGCTTGATTCAACTGGAGCGTGAGATGACCACGAACACCCGCCGGGGCTTCAGCCTTCCGGACACGCTGGCCACCACTGTGATGATCGGCCTGGCCGGCGTCCTCATCATTCCGCACGCCATGTCGGCCCGTCAGCGGGCGGCCCAGTTCCAGACCATGGACAACATCCGCGTCGTCGCCGACGGCATCACCAGCATGGCCACCGACGACCGCCAGTACGCACCCTCGTACGTCTATGGGGCGGATCGGACATCGACCGCGTGGCGTATCGAAGACCAACTCAGTTCGAATCCCAATCCGAGCAACGGGTATGTCCATTTCTCGGCCTGGCTGCTCGAGCGCGGCTATGTCGCCGATGAAGGTTCGTTCACCTCTCCGGTAGCCCCACGCGGTGGCGCACCACGAACAAACCCCGGGCCCGATCTCGAGAACTGGGAGCCCGACCAGGTGAACGACATCGGTGCCGGGCCTGGATCTCCGATTCCATTCGACCGCCAGGCCGCTCGCATGGCTTTTACCGCCAATCACGCCATCTTGCCGCGCAATAAGTTCTCGACGTTCACGCCGCGAAGGAACGAGCAGGTTCGTCACCCCGGCGCGAGCGTTCCGACGCCGGGGGGAACCCGGTTGACGCGAGCTTCGGCGATCATGGACCCAAGTCGCACCTGCCTACTGACCGAGTTCCACTACTCCGAGTCCGCGGGATGGAGAACCGTTTTCAGCGGCTCTATCTCGAAGAGCCATCGTCCGATCACGCCCTTTCTTGGACGCTCGGTCGGCCAGGATGTGTTTCGAGAATCGACGCGCGATGATGTTCCACGCTTCGAGTATCCGCAAGAGAGCGATATCGTGGCCAATGGCGATGTCGGTCACGGCGCAATCATCGACCCCCGCTCGAACCTCAACGCCATGGGCCGCCTCCAACCCGGCGGCACCGCCCACATGGCCATGGTCGAC
Organism: uncultured Phycisphaera sp.; assembly: GCA_964352795.1. GTDB lineage: Bacteria > Planctomycetota > Phycisphaerae > Phycisphaerales > UBA1924 > JAHCJI01. The sequence continues at coordinate 286 of CAYGTM010000314.1, read as the reverse complement.
GGCTCGGTGCTCCTCAAGCGGCCGGTCGACAGCGTGACCGAACGGCTGTGGGGCGAGCGGTTTTATTCGATCACCGGGCGCGACGACGTGTACCGGCCGTAGCGGCCCTGTGTGAGATGGGCGTCTAGCCTTTGGGCGAATCCACGGAGGACTCCCGATGCCCATGCTCCCCAACACCATCGCCACCACCGCCACCCTCGCCGTTGCCGGCGTCATCGCCCTGCCCATGCTGGGCTTCACTCGGAACAACACCGCCAGCCAGACGGCCGTATTCAACGCGCTCACC
>CAYGTM010000313.1:0-3363 GCA_964352795.1 uncultured Phycisphaera sp. | reverse complement strand
AACCCACGTGACGTCAAGCGGCTGTTCAACGGAATCATCATGGGCGCCGCCGGGCAACTCCACAGGGATCGGGCGTTTGCCGGCCAGGACGACGACCCGGGCGACAACGCCCGCTCGCTCCTCTGCGGCGCCCAGCGGGTGATGATCCGCCATCGCATCGAAGCCATGGTGGACCGCGAGCCGGACGAGTCAGAACGAAAGCCTCGCCTCCGTCACTGCCTGGACTCCATCGGCAAGCGTGACTGGAACGAGTTTCGCGAGTGGTACGCCAGCGTTATGGCCTATACCGGAACGCCGGGGACACTCGGGGCGAGGCCGAAGGACATCGCCGACTACGAATTGCTCCTCGAAGATGCGTGGATCGAGCGCATCCTCGGCAAACGTGACTCCGCCGCCTGGCGGCAAGCCATTCTCGATGGCGAGAGCGAAAACCTGCGGATTATCCGAAGCTGTGTGGCCTCGTCACTTAAGAAGCGGACCAATGAAATCACCGACCAGGATCTCAGGCACTGCCAGCGTCTCGTCGCTGAACAGACCGGCATCACGCACCTTCCACCGATCCTGGCCCTGACCCAACTGCGAGAACTCGACATCGCCGTGAACGACATCCAGGTGACGGCGGCTCTGGAACAGCTCCGGCACTTGCGCAAGCTGGACGTTCAAGAGACCTTTGGCGGCATCGAGGGACTGTCGGGGCTCACCAAGCTCCAATGGCTGAACATCGCGCGAAAGGGAGCGACCGACCTGTCTCCCCTGGCAGGGCTCACCCAACTCGAGTTTCTCAAGGCCAGCTCCAACGACTTCACCGACCTCCGGCCGCTCTCGGGCATGTTCAAACTCAAGCACCTCGACATCGAGCACACGCCCGTGGTGGACCTGTCGCCGCTCGAAGCCCTGACCGAGCTGGAGTTCCTGGCCATCACCGGCACGAAGGTGCTCCAACTGGACATTCTCCATAAGCTGCCCAAGCTGAAAGACGTCCATCTCGAAGGCATCCCGGCCCCTCGCGACGCGGTCCAGAAGCTCCAGGCGTACTTGAAAAATCGCCGCGAGGAGGGCGCGCCGCCACCATCGTCCGGATAAAGGTGCGCGGTCGGCCTGCGTGTGGCCGGCGCGACCGCCCGTCAACCCTCTTACTACGCCCGGATAACACCCGGCCGCGCTGTCCGAGGCCGGCCAATCGTCGGGCGAGACCAGCCATGCGCGGAGCGAAGCCGGCCATTGGTTGGGCGAGGCCGGCCGATCGCCGGGCGGGGCCGGGCCACCTCTGGACGAGGCCGGCCGCTGGGGTGCCGAGGCCCGCCGTTGGCGTCGTCAGGCCAGCAACGGGCCGGCCGATGTCCGCCCGTCTGGCGATGGCCACGCGAGCGAGCGTGCACGAGCGCGCCCCAGCCCCCCCCGGGGGGCGGCTACCACGCCGGTGGAGCGTTACGCTCGGGTGGGTCGGCCCGGACACCCTGGCGGTGGGGGCTGGCCGAACTGGAATGCTCGATGCGCAGCTCGCCGTTCTCGATGGTGGCCCGCAGCGGGGCCGTGGGGGCGGCCATGCGCTGGATCACGATGCCGTTGGTGGCGTTGACGACGAAGAACCCGGCCACCAGGAGCAGCCCCAGGGCGAAGCGGCGCTCGCTGCGCCGCACGCGGAACCACAGGTTCCAGTTGGCCGAGCGCATCTGCTGGGCCGAGAAGTAGGTCGAGATCAGCACGCGCCAGCCGACGGGGCGAAGCGTGGACAGGGCGGGGCTGAGGCGGTCCAGGTCGAAGTAGGCGATGCCCTGTCGGCCGGTGCCCTCCTCGGCCATGCGCTGGCGGCCGAGGTAGCGGTGGCAGAAGCCCTCGGCGAACTGGAGGTAATAGCTGCTGGTGCGCGTCAGCGGCTCGGCGTAGTGTCCGTTGAGCTTGGGCATGGCATCGATATGGTCGTGCTCGTACGGGTAGCCCAGGTGCTCGGCACGTTCTTTCTCGACCGTGTAGATGAATCCGTGGCGACGCCGCATGCGCTCGTAGACCGAAACGATGTACTCGCGGTACACCTGATTCATCGCCCGGCGAGCAAGGATCGAGGGCCGCAGCATGGGCACGAGGAAGAACACCGGCTGGCGCACGCACCAGAAGGCGTAGACCGCGCGCACCCACGCCCAGCGGAGCGCGCGCACGCCACGATGGACGCGAGGGTGGCCGTGCAGCCACAGGTGCCAGAGCAGCGAGCGCCATGTGGGCTTCTGGCGCGGTCGGGCTTCCTCCTGCACGGTCCAGGCCCATCGCCAGCGGAGCGCCAGCCAGTACCCGTTCCGGAAGCAACCCGCGCGCTTGAGGAAGCGGCTGGGCCAGCGCGTCCGGTCCTCACGAAGAACCACCTCGAACAGGTAGGGCGCGTACACTGACATGAGCGTGGGTTGCGTCTCGAAGTGGTGCTTGCCGACGTTGCCGAAGTCGCTGCGGGCCCGGAGCACGCCCGAGTCCTCCTCGGCGTGCCTGACGTAGAGCACCACCGAGAGGATGCACACCAGCAGGCCAAGGGCAATACCCAGGGCCGAGACGATGCCGATCCAGAATAGGAGGTTGCTCGCGTTGCTCGAGTCGGCCAGCAGGTTTAGTTTCGAGTCGGCCCCGGCCACGATCAGGCCGATGGCCACGAAGCCCAGCAGGCCCGACGTGCTGGCGACCACCACGCGGCCGCGCAGCGACAGCCACTTGTGGTTGTCCTGCTCGGCCTGCCACATCCGCTGGGCGTGCTCGGTGAGCAGCTCGAGCTCGGCCAACTCGATCTCGAGCTGGCCCTCTGGCATCAGCGCCGCGTCTGGCAGGCGCTCGCCTTGCACCTCCAGGCCGATGACCTTGGGGGCGTCAGCGTCCTCGGTCTCGTCCCGGTCCACGCTGGTCAGGGTGCGAACCGTCATCGTGCGGAGGATGCGGTCGCAGCCGGCGGGCTTGAGCTCGATCGTGACCGTGGCGCCGGTGTCGGGATCCTGGCCGGGGTGTTCCAGCCGCACGCCGCACCCCCCCGGGCCGATGTCCAGAACCGCGCACGGCTTCCATTCGATGTCGCCTTGAAGCCTGATGCGAGCAGCAAGACGCGAGGCGTGCGGCCCCTGGAGGCGTGGCCAGAAGGCGTCCTCCCAGACGGGTTCGTTCGGCGTGTCCATCAGAGACCCCCAGTGTGCCAGCGTGAGATGAAGGCTCGACAGCCTATGCCCCATAGAGCGCAGGGTTGGCGGGAGGCACGCAGTCGCGGGTGACACGGTTCGTTGTCATCCCCGGATCAGGGGAGGATGGCAGGCCCTACCAGCCCCAACGCCGATTGCCGTTGCGACGGTGCCATGCCGAAGACCATCACGCTGGTCGCCGAGCGGCGGGTGGGGC
>CAYGTM010000312.1:0-3371 GCA_964352795.1 uncultured Phycisphaera sp. | reverse complement strand
CCCCAGACGAATCGCCCGCGCGCCATCGCCCTGCTCGGCTGGGCCAGCCTCAACCGCCAGGCCGAAGAAGGCTCGGGCTACAACCTCAACGCCTCCGAACTGGCCATCGGCCTCGCCCAACTAGGCCACCGCGTCCACTATCTCGGCTCGGGCCTGCGGTACGCCCTGCGCCCCGGGCCGTTCGTCCGAGAAATCAAGCCCTGGCGCGGCGTGCGCAGCTTCGAGCTGGTCAACAGCCCCAACCTCGCGCCATCGGCCATCAACCTGCGCAACGTCAACTCCGAACGCCAGTGCGCACGCACCACGCGCCTCGTGCTCGACTGGCTGCGCGACATCCGCGCCGAAGCCGTCCACGCCCATTCCCTCGAGGGCCTGAGCCTCGACCTCATCCCCGCCATCGAGGCCGCCGGCATCCCCGTCGTCGCCACCACGCACAACTACTGGTTCGTGTGCCCCCAGGTCGACCTCTTGCACCGCGAGCACGAAGTGTGCCTCGACTACGACGGCGGCAACCGCTGCGCCACCTGCCTCGAAGCGCCAAACCCCATGACCCGACGCCTCAAGCGACGCCTCGGGCAGGCCGCCCAACGCGTCATCGGCCCGGCCATCACCGGCCACGCGCGCGCGTCGGCCGTGGCCGTCGCGCACGCCAAACGCATCGGCGGGACCGAGGCCGTCCCAGTCGACGAGCTGCGCTTCCTGGGCTACGACAACGGCGCGATCGAATCGGCCGCGACCACCGAGGGCCCGACCAGCACCTACGGCGTGCGCGCCGAGCCGCGCGAGCTCCCAAAGCCCGCGCCGATCCTGCCCGCCGACACCAACGGGCGAATGCTCGACAACACCGACCTCCACCTCAAGGTGCTCAACAACTACGGCCGCCGGCGCCGCGATGGCATCGCCGCCCTCAATGCCGCGAGCCTCGTCACCCCGCCCAGCGACTTCCTTGGCCGCGTCCACGAATCGATGGGCCTTGCGCCCCAGAAACGCCGCACCGTGCGCCTGGGCCAGCCCCACTTCGATCGCATGCACCGCGCCGCCGTCGCCCAACCCGGCTACGACCGCGCGCCCTGGACCCCCGCCGACGAACGCCCGCTGCGCCTGGCCTTCTTCGGCACCGTGCGCCCAAACAAGGGGCTGCGCGTGCTGGCCGACGCCATCGCCCTGCTGCCCGCCGACATCCGCCGCCGCTGCCTCTTCCACATCCGCGCCGCGGGCGGAGATTGGGCCTTTCGCAAGTTTCTCAGCGGGTATCCCCAGGTCCAGTTCGCCGGCGCATACGACCTCATGCAGCGCGCCGCGTCAGTCCCCGAATACGACGTGGGCCTGCTGCCCCACATATGGATGGAAAACTCCCCGCTCGTGCTGCTCGAACACCTGCACGCGGGCAAGTTCGTCATCACTTCCCAACTCGGCGGCCCGCCCGAGTGGATCGTCGACAATAACGGCATCGCCAACGGCCTGCTCTTCCCCTCGGGAGACGCTCAGGCGCTGGCCGATCGGATCACCAGCCTCGCACGCGGCGACACGGCGCTGCCCAGCGCGCGCGATATCCACGACATCACGCCACACCTGACCAGCTACCCGGCGTACCTCGCCCAAGTGCAATCGATCTATGAAGCCGTCATCGGGGCCAAAACTTCACGCCCGGTCGACGAAGCCCTCGAGCCGGCCTGACCGCCTGGGGTGCTGGAGCTTGCGCAGGGCCTTGGTCTCCACCTGCCGCACGCGCTCGCGTGTGACCTTGAAGATTCGGCCCACCTCTTCGAGCGTGTAGGTGTAACCGTCGCCGATGCCGTACCGCAGCTTGATGATCTCGCGCTCGCGGTAGCTCAGCGTCCGCAGCACCTGTTCGAGCTTCTCTCGCAGCAACTCCTGGGACACGCCCGACGATGGCTCGCCACGCCGGCCGTCCTCGATCACGTCCAGCATCGAGCCGCCGTTCTCGCCCACGGGCTTGTCAAGCGACGCCGGGCTGCGCGTCAGGTTCGCCACGCGACGCACGTCCGACGGCTTGCACCGGGCGATCTCGGCGATCTGCTCGTCGGTGGGCTCTTGCCCGTGCTCCTGGATGTAGTTCCGCTGGATCGCGCGGATGCGGCCCATCGTGTCGATCATGTGGACCGGCAGCCGGATCGTCCGCGCGTGCTCGGCCAGCGCCCGCGTCACGGCCTGGCGAATCCACCACGTCGCGTAGGTGCTGAACTTGTATCCACGCTTGTATTCATACTTGTCCACCGCGCGCAGCAGCCCGGTGTTGCCTTCCTGGATCACGTCCAAGAAGCTCAGCCCGCGGTTGCGATACTTCTTGGCGATCGAGACCACCAGACGCAGATTCGCGCCCGATAAATCACGCTTGGCCTGCTCATACTCCCAGAACACACAGTTCAGATCGGCCACCCGACGGGCCAGAGCCTCGGGTGTTTCGAGCACGAGCGACCTCAAGCCCTCGACCTCGTCGCGCATCACCAGCCGATCGTCCTCCTCGGCCAGCGTCCCATGGCGGCCGGTCCCATCATCCTTGGCCAGCAACGCCTCGATCTCGCGCATCTTGCCCGAAATCGCCCGCAGCTTGCGCAGGATCGGCACCAACCGGCTCGTGCGCAGCTCGAGTTCCTCGATCAACGCCGACATGCGACGCCGCCGGGCCGCCAACGAGCGCTCGATCGCCGCCAGTTCCTGCACCGCCCGGGGCGTCAACCGCCCGTCGGCCCCGCGCTCGGTCGTATGCAAACGCTCGGCATGGGCCCATTCCTGACGGTTGCGCTCGAGCATCGCCTCGATCGTCGGCAGGCTCGCGGGCAGCCGTCGAGCCAAACGCTCCTTGGCCTCGGGCGTGGTTGTCGAGACCCGCAGCGTGCGATCGAACGGCAGCTTCCGGGCCTGCACCTGCCGCAACAGGTCGACGGCCTGCGCTGCCACATAATCGCTACGCAGGCACCGGCGGCGGAACACGATCCGCGTGGTCTCGATCTTCTTGGCCAGACGCATCTCTTCTTCGCGCGTGAGCATCGGGATCGACGCCATCTGGGCCATGTAACTGCGCACGGGGTCGTCCACCGTGCGCTCGCCGGGGTGGCCACCCGTGTCAACCGCTTCGTCGAAGACCTCGAGTTCGTCCAGGCGCGGCGGGTCACCGCCTGCGGGCCGATCAACCCTGGGTTCACCACGCGTGCGCGCGAGGAACGTCGGCTCGTCGATCAACTCGACGCCCAACTCGTCCAGACGCGCCAGCAGCACATGCAGCGACCGCGCATCGACCCACTCGTCCGGCACGGTCGAGTTGATCTCCTCATAACTCAACCAGCGGCGGCGCGCGGCCGACTCGAGCATCGCGGCTACCGAAGGGGGAAATCCGGTCATCGCACGCA
>CAYGTM010000311.1:0-3374 GCA_964352795.1 uncultured Phycisphaera sp. | reverse complement strand
GTGGGGGGGACGCCCGAACGAAACGAATCTGAATGCGTCAAGGCTGCAAGCGCGTGGCCCGCCAGTCGGCATCCGGTGTCTCTCGTGTCCACCGGGCCCGGTCGTGCAAGCGCGCGGGGCTGCCGACCCATAACTCGACCTCGCGGGCCACGATGCGGAAGCCGCCCCAGTGCGGGGGGCGGGGGATGTTCAGGTCGGCCCCGGGCTCGGGCGGGTGCTCGGGGTCGATGCCGAAGCGGCGGAGCGTGTCGGTGAGTTTGCCGACCAGGGCCTCACGAGACTCGATGGGCCGGCTCTGGTCGCTGGCCCACGCGCCCACGCGCTTCTCCCAGGAGCGTGAGGCGAAGTAGGCGTCGCTCTCGGCCTGCGGCAAGGGCTCGACCATGCCACGCACGCGGGCCTGGCGGTCCAGGGCGTCCCAGTGGAACACGGCGGCCGCGTGCGGGTTGGCAGCCATGTCCTCGCCCTTCACGCTGCGGCCGTTGGTGAAGAACCAGATCGCGCCCGATTGGACATCAACACCCCGGCACAGGACGATGCGGACGTTGGGCTGATTGTCGGTTGCTGTCGCCAATGCGATGGCGGTGGGGTTGGGCTGGACCTTGTGGGCGCGCGCGAACTCGACCCACTCGTGCAGCAGCGGGAAGGGGCTGGCGGGCAACTCGTCGGGCAGGTGCTCGTCGTGCGTGGTGCCGTAGGCGTGGATGGCGTCGAGCGGGCCGGAAAGATGCGCCTCCGAAGGCTGTTGCGAGCCCGTGGCGCGGGTGTCTGGCATGTTCTTGTTGCTGCCGTCTTGTCTGGGGGTCATGGGCGATCGTACTCTCGCATCTTGAGGCGATCGGAGCACGCATGGACGCGAATGGGCAGGGATATCAGGCGGGAAGTGGGGGGTTTCGCAAGGGTGGTCCTGATGGCGGGGCACCGGCGATCGACCTATCGAGGGTGTACGACAAGCTGCCCCCGCACGCGCCCGAGGCCGAGATGGCCCTGCTGGGCTCGGTGATCCTCGACCCGTACACGCTGGCGGAAATCCTGCCGCTGGTCTCGGTGCCCGAGGACTTCTACCGCCAGAGCAACCAGACGGTGTTCCGCGTGCTCAAGGAGGTCTACGAGCGCGAGCCGCAGGCCGACCTCAACGTCGTGGCCGCACGGTTGCGAGACCGGGGCGAGCTCGAAACCATCGGCGGGGCGGCCTATCTGGCCAGCCTGGCCGAGGCGGTGAGCACGCCGCAGAACGCCACGCTGTACGCCCGACTGGTGCAGACCAAGAGCCGGCTGCGCAAGCTCATCGCGGCGGCCAACACGATCGTCCACGAGGCCATGCACGCCGGGCAGGACGAGCCCGAGGAGGCCCGCCAGCTCATTGATCGTGCCGAGCAGAGCATCTTCGAGATCGCCGACGACGACCAGTCGGCCGACATCCAGAAGCTCGAAGATTTGCTGCGGGCCGAGTACGAGCGCATCGCCGACCGTGACAGTGGCGCGATGACCGGGCTCACCACGGGCTACGCCGACCTGGACGAACCGCTCAGCGGGTTGCAGGACGGCGAGATGATCATCATCGCCGCCCGCCCGTCGATGGGCAAGACGGCGCTCGCGTTGAACCTGGCCGAGCAGATTGCGATGGGCGGCTCGACGCCCTTCTCTCCCGCGAATGACGAGCGGGTGCCGGTGGGCGTGTTCAGCCTGGAGATGAGCAAGAGCAGCCTGGTGCAGCGCCTCATCAGCGCGTACTCGGGCGTGGACAGCCACAAGCTGCGCACGGGCGGATTCACCCAGGACGACCTGGTCAACCGCATCCGCCCCGCGTGCGAAGCGCTCGAACGCGCACCGCTCTACATCGATGATTCGCCCGCGCTGAGCATCACCGCCCTGCGGGCCCGGGCCCGTCGTATGAAGCAACGCTTCGGCATCCGCTGCGTGGTGGTCGATTACTTGCAGTTGCTCACCAGCCCGGGCAACGGGCGCGAGAGCCGCCAGGTGGAGGTCAGCGCCATCAGCCGGGGCATCAAGGCGATGGCCCGCGAGTTGAGCCTGCCCGTCGTGTGCCTGGCGCAGTTGAATCGTGGCAGCGAGCAGCGCGAGGGCAACCGCCCGCGCATGAGCGACCTGCGCGAGTCGGGCAGCATCGAGCAAGACGCCGACGTGGTGCTGCTGCTGCACCGCGAGGCCTACTACCACCAGGGCGACCCCGCCTGGATGGAAGAAAACGAGGACCGCATCCACGAGGCCGAACTCATCATCGCCAAGCAGCGCAACGGGCCCACCGGCGTCGTGCGGCTGGTGTGGGACAACCACACCACGCGATTCAAGAACCGCGCGGGCTACGCCAAGAGCGACACCTGGGCCAAGGACGAACCCAGCGGCAGCTTCGAGAACAAGCCCAACGCCAACGGGCACACGGGTTCGGCCTTCGGCCACCGCGCACCCACCACCGACCGTGCCCAGGACAACCGCCCCTATGACGAACGCAACGAGCGCGTGGATCATGGGAAGCCCGACTACCTGGATGCGGACGACCAGACACCGCCGTGGTAACGCGAATACAGTACCTTTGCCCGGGCGGGTAGCTCAGTTGGCTAGAGCATTCGCTTTACACGCGAAGGGTCCGGGGTTCGAGTCCCCGCCCGCCTATTGGTCACCAGCCGAATCGAATCGGGGAAGTTGGGCAATGGGCAATGGGAAGGATCGGAGGCGGACATCCGTACCCTCTTTCCCATTGCCTATTGCCTATTGCCTATTGCCTAATCCCCAATCCCCATTGCCTACTCCCCATCCGCACCCGGCGACACCGCGAAAATCTGCAACTTATGCCCCTGGGGCACCAGCCCCAGTTCCTTGCAGATGCGATCGCGGATGGCCGCCAGTTCGGGCACGTCGATGGTCACGACCTCGCGCGTGTCCAGCCGCACCAGCGTGTCGTTGGGGCTCTCGCCATAGGCCAGTTGGTACTGGGCCTGGTCGCCCTCGGTCAGCACCCGCTGGATGATGCCCGCCTCTTGCAGCAGCAGGATGGTGCGGTACACCGTCGCCTTGCTCACGCGATGCTGCCGCCGACGGAGTTCGTCGATCACCTGCTCGGCCTCGAAGATGCGATCGAGCCGGATGATGGCGTCGAGCACCTGGGCCCGCTCGGGCGTGTACTTCTGCCCCTCGGCCTTGAGCTGCCGACGGAACACCGCGCACAACGGCTCGGTGATGCGGAGCGTGGGCGTGGTCGTGGGGGTGGGCGCGGTGTTGGGCGCGGTGTCGAGAATGAACCGCGCGACGGCTTGACCCTCGGCCCCCTCGCCGACGGCGGTGCGGACCAGACTTTTGGCGTTGGCTTCCTCGTCCCCGCCTTCGCCGATCATCGCGCGCGTGGACACCCAAGG
>CAYGTM010000310.1:0-3396 GCA_964352795.1 uncultured Phycisphaera sp. | reverse complement strand
GGAAGTTGAAATCGCCGAAGCAGCCACACTTGACGTTCAGGTCGCGGGCGATGACCGAATAGATCGCGCCCATGAAGACGCCCAGCGCCGCCAGCATGACCAGCGAGGCCGCCCTGGTCCACAGTCCGAACAGGATGAGCACGGCGCAGATCGCCTCGGCCCACGGCACGGCGAAACTCGACAGCACCACGAGGTGCTCGTGATCGATCGCACTCAACACGTCGAAGGCGCGGATCGACTCGGCGAACGCCTGGGTGGCGTCGGGGTTGCGGAGTTTCATGAACGCCGCGAAGCCGAACACGCCCGCCAGGAACAGGCGGACGAACACGGTGATCGCCACGTCGATGCGCTGGCCGGTGGTCACTCAGCCACCCCCCACCGCTTGCGTCGGGTGGCCCGCGGCTTCCCACGCGCCGTAGCCCTCGTGCATGATGTAGACCTCGGTGAAGCCACGGCCGATGAGCCGCTGCGCGACGTTCTCGGACGCATCGCACTCGCCGCCCGCGCAGAAGATAATGACCGGGAACGAGCGTTCGAGTTGGTTGAGGATCGGCTCGCTCAGCCCGCTGATGAAGTGCCTCGTTTCGAGATGCACGGCACCCTCGATGGTGCCCACGACGCGCTCGCTGTCGGTACGGGCGTCGACGAAGGGCATGCCCTCGTCCCAATATTGGAACGCGCGCTCGACGGAGATGTAGTACTCGGGGAGTTCTGGCTCGGGCACGGGATCTTTCGCGACGGGATCGGCTACCAGGTCCGGCGTCCCGTCCTCACTCGCGGGCCGGGCGGGCTCGGATGTGGTAGCCGCGGGCGATTTCGGTTGTTCCGTCTGGCCTGTGCGAACGCGCTGGCGCGCCATCGCGTCGGCCGCATTGCGCGTGATGGGCCACACCATCGAGTGCGCCGCAGCGGCCACGAAGGCCACGATCAGGATCATCGCCACTCGCCCCAGAAACCGGCCCACCAACGGCATGGCTTACTCGCCCGAACGCGTATCGACCACGCGACCCACGAACGGGAGCATGACCTTCTCTTCCAGCGGCACGTTGGTATGCACCACGAAGTTGCCGCGGATGCGGCCGGCCTCTTCCATGCTCGGCATCACCAGTTTCAGGCGATAGGCGTTCGCGGCCTTACCGTCGCCGGCGGCCTCGGGGTCCATCGGCTCCACCGAGAACTGCATCGGCATCGCGGCCATGCCCGTGGGCTGGAGCGGCTGGAACTCGACGCCCGTGATCGTGAACGGCTCGTTGCGGCCGTGGCGGATCTCGACGACCTCTTCGAGCGTGCGGCCCACGCTCAAGTTTCCTAGCGACATGCGGGCCGGGTTGATGACCACGTCGCCTTGCACCTCGGCCCCGATGGGCACAGTGATGAGCTTGCGGCGGTCGTCATTCGTGCGGATGGTGGCCATCGCCTGGGCCCGACCGGGAGGGGCGTCTTCCTTGAGCGAGACGAGGATGTCGGTGCGGGCCGCGGCCTCGCCGGCCTGCTGGACCGTATCGGTGCCGAGAATCTCCACGTCGAAGTACTTCGCGCCATCGCCCACCAGGGTGATGTAGAAGGCCTCGAAGTCGGTCATCGTGCCCGTGATGCTGATGAGTGTTTCCTTGCGCGTGTGCTTGGCCACGGCACCCAGGTTCACCTGCATGGGCTCGATGGACACCACGGGCTTGACGAAGGCGCGCACCTTGACGGCCGTCATCGGGTTCTCGCGGTCGTTGCTCTTGAAGGTCACGGTCTGCTCGTGGCGGCCGGGCGTCTTGCCGCGCGGATCGAAGGTCACCTTCACCTCGCACCACTCGCCGGGCTCGAACTCGTTCTTGGGCATCTGGGCGGCCGTGCAGCCGCAGGTCGTGCTCGGCTGGGGCACGGTGAGCGTGGCGTTGCCGGTGTTCTTGAACCGGATGACGCCGCTGACCGGCTCGGTATCCGAGATCGTCCCAAAATCGACGATCGAGGCCGCGACCGAGAACTTGGCCTGGGGCGCTTCGTCGGTCACGGGCTGCGGTTGATTCTGGGTTTGCGGGGCATTGCCCGAGGGCTCGTTGGCCTGCTGGGCTAGGGCCAAGCCCGGCACCAGCATCGCGGTGAGTCCCAGAGCAAATCCCGCACAGGTCGTCATACGAATGGTGTTTTTCATTGCGTTCTCCTCCTCATCGCGTATTCGGCTGCCCGCCCGGACGCTCCCCATCGATTCCATGCACCGGGGCGTGGCTGTGACAGCATACCACACGCCGGGGTTCCTGCCCACCATGAAGCGCCAGCCATCCCAAACTGTCACCCATGCTCGATATTCCCTGGTAGGCCAGCAATACCAAGCAAAACCCGATCGAGCTATTCCATCGCGTCGGCCAGGCGATTGAGCGCGTGGGTGTAGCAGGCTGTCCGCATCGGAATCTTCTCGGACTGCATGAGGTCGTACACCTGATTGAACGAGTCGGACATGATCTCGGCCAGCCGTTCGTGCACCGTTTCCAGTTTCCAGTAATAGCCGCTGATGTTCTGGGTCCACTCGAAGTAGCTGACCGTCACGCCGCCGGCGTTCGCCAGGATATCAGGGACAACCAGCGTGTCGGACTTGGACAGGATCTCGTCGGCCTCTTTGGTCAGCGGGCCGTTGGCCAGTTCGATCAGCACGCCGGCCTTGACCTTCTTGGCGTTGTCCCTGGTCACGGCGTTCTCGAGGGCAGCGGGCACCAGCACATCGACATCGAGTTCGAGCAGTTCTTCGTTGGTGATGGCCTTGCCCTGCTTGGGCAGGCGGCCCGTGCCGTTCTTGGTATCGAGGGCGGCCCGCACGTCCAGGCCCTTCTCGTCGTGGATGCCGCCGCGTGAGTCGCTGACGGCCACCACGCAGTACCCCGCCGCGTCGGCCAGGCGCGCGAAGTGCTGGCCGGCATTGCCGAAGCCCTGGACGGCGATGGTGATGTTCTTGGGGTCCCAGTTGCGCTTGGATTGGATTTCCTTGAGGCAGGCGAACCCGCCGCGAGCCGTCGCGTCGTCTCGCCCCAGAGATCCGCCGCGAGCCACGGGCTTCCCGGTGATGACCCCGGGGTATCGACCCCGCTTGATGGTATCGAACTCGTCGCTCATCCAGCCCATGATCTGGGCGTTGGTGTACACGTCCGGCGCGGGCACGTCGATGTCCGGGCCAAGCACGTCGGCCATGCCCCGCATGTATCCCCGGCTCAGGCGTTCGAGCTCGCCATCGCTCATCTTCCGTGGGTCGACGATCACGCCGCCCTTGCCACCGCCGAAGGGAATGCCCACGGTGGCGCACTTGAAGGTCATCCAGAAGGCCAAAGCCCGAACCTCGGCCGGGCTGACATCGGGGTGGTAGCGGATGCCGCCCTTGGCCGGCCCGCGCACCGAGTTGTACCGGCAGCGATAGCC
>CAYGTM010000309.1:0-3408 GCA_964352795.1 uncultured Phycisphaera sp. | reverse complement strand
GCACTTGACCGAGTTGTTCGAGGCGGCGGGCATCAAGCTCGACATCTCGGTCGGCACGATCTCTCGCCTGACCGAGCGCGTGGAAACCGAACTGGCCAAACTTCCCGAGTAATCTACCCAAATACTACGAAATCCTGAAAGGAAACCGTACTATGTCGAAGTACGCCGAGTTGTGCGCCTACGGGCGCCAGGGCGCCACGCTCAAGTCCATCGCCTCGCTGCTGGGGTGGGACCAGGAAACCTACATGCCGCGCGGGGCGGGCGATGCCCGGGCCGAGCAGATGGCGCTCATGGCCGGCATGATGCACGAGCGCGGCACGTCGACGCAACTGGGCGACCTGATCTCGGCCTGCGAGGGCGAGAGCCTGAACGATCAGCAGCGTGCGTGCGTGCGCGAGTTCCGGCGTGATTACGACAAGCGGACGAAGCTGCCCAAGGCACTCGTCGAGGAGCTGGCGCGCACGGGTAGCAAGGCCCAGGACGCGTGGAAGGACGCGCGCAAGGCTAACGACTTCAAGGCCTTCGCGCCCTGGCTCACCAAGATGGTCGATCTGTCACGCCAAAAGGCCCAGGCGTACGGCTTCAAGGCCGGCGGAGAGCTCTACGACGCGCTGCTCGACGAGTACGAGCCCAACGCGACGGCCAACCAGGTCGAGGGCGTGTTCACGCCGCTGGGCCAGAAGCTTTCGGCGTTGGTCAAGGAGTTGAAAGACTCGGGCTCGGCACCAAATGACGCGCCGACCAAAGTGAACGCGCCCAAGGATCGCCAGCACGCGCTGGGGCTGCACGTGCTCAAGGCCATCGGCTTCGATCTCAACGCCGGCCGGCTCGACATTACCACGCACCCCTTCTGCGAAGGGCTGGCACCGGGCGACACGCGGCTCACCACGCGCTACGACGAGGCGTACTTCCCCGGCGCACTGTATGGCACGATGCACGAAGCCGGGCACGGCATGTACGAGCAGGGGCTACCCAAGAGCAGCACGCACGAGGGCCCGGGCGGCGAGGCGATCGAGAGCTTCGGCACGCCGCTGGCCGACGACATCTCGCTGGGCATCCACGAGAGCCAGAGCCGGATGTGGGAGAACATGATCGGGCGCAGCCGCGCGTTCTGGAAGTGGGTGTATCCCGAGGCGTGCGACCAGTTCGCCGAGCTTGGCAAATACGACCGCGAGGAGGTGTACCGCGCGGTGAACATCGTGCGGCCGACGTACATCAGGGTGGAGGCCGACGAGGGCACGTACAACCTGCACGTCATGCTGCGTTTCGGCATCGAACGGGCGATGATCTCGGGCGACCTGTCGATCAACGACCTGCCAGCCGCGTGGAACGAGCGGTTCAAGGCCATGCTCGGCCTGGACGTGCCCAACGACACCAACGGCTGCCTGCAGGACGTGCATTGGAGCTTCGGGCTGTTCGGCTACTTCCCGACGTACACACTTGGCAACCTCTACGCGGCCCAGTTCTGGCAGACCATCAACACGCAGTTGCCCGGGATCGAGGACGACTTCGCCAAAGGCGACTTCGGGCGGCTCTTGCAGTGGCTCAACGAGAACATCCACGCGCACGGCCGGCGGTACGGCGCGGGTGAGCTGTGCGAGAAGGTGACAGGCCGGCCGCTCGAATCGCAGCCCTTGATGGACTATCTGGGCGGCAAGCTGCGGGAAGTCTATAAGATCTGACCTACAAACTCTGACGAAGGACTACTTCGGTTGGTCCTTGCGCACACGCACCTCGTCGACCGTGGTGGTGGTCGTCGTGCGGCGAAGGATCACCTCATCGTCGGTGAGTTGCTTCGACGTGGCGTCGTACTTCTCGGGATCGCTCTTGACGGCCTTGACGATCTCGCCCACGAACGCGCCGATCGAACGCATGAGCCCGGGCTTGTGCTTATCGCCGCTCATGCCTTGGCCTTGGCGGGCGCGGAGCGGACCATCTTGGGCATGGGCATCGCGTCGCGCAAACGCTCGTAGTCGGCCCGCTTGACCAGCTCGGTGCCGGGAGTGATCGCGGCGGCGGCGCCGGCGGCCACGCCGTTGCGGAGGATCTCCTCGGGACTGGCGTGCCGTTCGATGGCCAGGACGGCGGCGGCGACCATGCTGTCTCCCGCGCCCGTGGCGCTCTGCACATCGACCTTCGGGGCTTCGCAGAACGCGTAGCCGTCCTTGACGGCCAGCACCGCGCCGTCGCCGCCCATGCTCACGAGCACATAGGTGATGTTGTACGTCCGGGCCAGGTCCATCGCGGCGGCGCCCACGACGGCGGGGTCGGCCTCGTCGGGGCTCAGGCCACCCACGGTCTGGGCCAGCTCACGCCGATTGGGCTTCACCATGCACACGCCCGCGCCAAGAGCCTCGCGGAGCGCGGGGCCCGAGCTATCGACCACCACGCGCCCGCCCACGGCCCGCACGCGGTCGATGATGGCGCGCACGAACGGCGGCTGCACGCCCGGGGGCAGGCTGCCACTGATGACCGCCAATCCTTTATGGCCATCACCGCCGTCGACGCTGCCCACCCCATCGACGAGTGCTTCGAGGCAGGCCTGGGCCTCCTCATCGCTCAGTTCGGCCCCGGGCATGTTGAAGCGGAACTGGTTGCCCGTGCTGGTCTCGGTGACGATGACGTTCTCGCGCGTGGGGGCCCGTACGGGGACGGCCCGCAGGTCGCAGGCGATGCCCGTGCAGTAATAGCCCACCAGGAACTTGAGCAGATCCCCCACCTTGCCGCCCGCGGGGAAGACGGCCGTCGACTTGCCGCCCAACTCGGCGATGGCCCGGGTGACGTTGAGCCCCCCACCGCCCGGCTCGCGGCGTGGGTGGTCGCACCGCAGCTTGTGTTCGGGCTCGACTTTCTCGACCTGGACGCCCATGTCGATACAGGGGTTGAGGGTGAGGGTGAAGATGCGAGCCGGGGTGTCGGAAGCGGGGGTGGGCATGGACAATGGTATCGGCTGGATCGGGTCGCCATTTGAAGCGGTCCCCTACGCTTTGGCCATGCACGCCCACGACACCATCCTCGACGCCATCGGCAAGACGCCCCTCGTGAAGCTCAACCACATCGTCCCGCCCGGGGCGGCCACGGTGTACGCCAAGTGCGAGTTCATGAATCCGGCCGGCTCCATCAAGGACCGCATGGCTTGGCACATCATCAGGCGGGCCGAGGAGGAGGGCCTCTTGAAGCCCGGCGGCACGATCGTCGAGAACACCAGCGGCAACACCGGCATGGGTGCGGCGATGGTGGCCGCCGCGCGCGGGTATCGCGCGGTGTTCACGATGCCCGACAAGATGAGCCGCGAGAAGATCGACGGGCTGCGGGCCTTCGGGGCCGAGGTCATCATCACGCCAACCGACGTGCCGGGCGACTCGCCCGACCATTACGTCAACCGGGCCAAGAAGGTCGCCGCCGAGA
>CAYGTM010000308.1:0-3415 GCA_964352795.1 uncultured Phycisphaera sp. | reverse complement strand
ACCTCGCGTCGCGAGCGGTTCACGCCCACGAGCTCGTCACGGCCGTCGCCGTCCATGTCGGCCGCGTGCAGCAGCGTGCCGTCGATACCGCTGCCGCCGATGGGACCAAGAGCAAGATTGCCCGCCCCATCATTCAGCACCGCCGCCACCAGCCCGCCGCCGGTGACGTATCCCACATCGTCCAGCCCATCACCATCGAGGTCGCCCACGGCCCACTGCCGCGGATCGCCCGCGAATGCCAACGCCTCGACGGTGAAGCCGCCAGTCCCGTCGTTGCGCAGCAGCGCCACCTGTCCGCCCGAAGCGCTGCCGATGAATAGGTCGCTCGCGCCGCCGGCACCATCAAGATCAATCGCCAGCAGCGCCCCGGGCGCGACGGGCACGCTCGTACGCACCGCATCGGCAAACCCACCAACGCCATCGCCCGCGCCCACCGCGATCGCGCCGGCGAGCGAGTCGTACGCCACAAGGTCATCCACGCCGTCGCCGGTCGCGTCAATCAACACCACGCGCTCGGCCCGGCCAAGTCGTGTGTCGAAGGCCGGATCGTGCAGCACCGGCATCGTGCCCAGCGCGCCTTCGCCCGCGTTGGTCCACGCCGACAGGCGATTGCCGCTCTGGTCGGCGGCCAGCACGTCGGGGAAGCCATCGCCGTCGACATCGCCCAACTCGATGTCGCGCACCGGCGCGCTCAGCGGGTAGATGCCGTTGCACGCATCGACATCCCCCGCCCGCGCGATCATCATGTAGCCGATGTCGGCGCTCTTGAGGAAGCCCACCGGCGGCGTGCCGCACGGCACTGGGAACGGCGAGCACGAGCAGCGCCCGTCGCCGCCCCTGGCCTGGGCCGCCTCCATGCCCGCCATCATCTTTGCCGCCAGATCTCCGGGCGTCGCAATGATCGCCGCCACCGCGTCGTCCACGACAGCCGGCCCGGTCAGAATGTTGCCCTGCACGGCGTAGATAATCCCATCAAACTCACCGGTCAGGCCGCCCTTCCACTCCGAAGCGCTCGTGCCGCTGAAGGTGCCCGCGCGGCCGAGCGTGTCAACGATGCCATACTGCCGCGTCTGGTGCCCGCTGTCGAACGTGGAGAGGTCGGCCAGGATCTCTGCGGGCGTCAGCCCCAGCGCCAGCCCATCTCGGATGCGCACGCGGTTGCGTCCCGAAGAATCCACGAAGCTCTGGGCCGTCGCCGCCCCCACGCCCGTGATGATCACCGGCGTGTTGGCCCGCAGGTCGAAGCTCGTCAGGCATGTGGCCGACGCCAGGGCAACCTCGCCCGTGCGGGTATCCACCAGCAGGATGGACCAGGTGGCTTGGGCGGTCCCGGCGAGGGTCATGAGGGCACAGGCAGAAGCGGCGGTAAGAGTCCGATATCCATACATGGTATCTTCCTTCGGAGCGATGTCATCGGGCACGGGCCAGTTGTGATTAGAGTACTCGAAATCGCGTCCATATCCAATGCCATTTCCCCGTGTCCGAGGCGGCCTCGTACGATGCCCTTTTGGGCCCACTTCAACGCCAACCCAGGAGCCACGATGGACCTCGACACCCGCATCGCCCAGTTCGAGAACATGTGCCGGGAAGACCCCGAGAACGACATGGCCCACTTCTCGCTCGCGGGGGCGTATGCCCAGGCCGGGCGGCACGCCGACGCCGCGGCCAGCTACATGCGCTGCATCGAGCTCAACCCCGCCATGAGCAAGGCCTACCAGCTCGCCGGCCAGGCCCTGATCGACGCCGAGAAGCCCGAAGAAGCCACCGAGCTGCTCACCACCGGCTATACCAGCGCCGCCGGCCGGGGCGACCGGATGCCCATGAACGCCATGGCCGACCTGCTCAGGGGCCTGGGCGCCCCCGTGCCCGAGGTGAAGGCAGCCAAGCCCACCGCGGCGGAGCAAGCCGAGGGCGACTTCGTCTGCCAGCGCACCGGCAAGCGGGGCCACCAGCTCGACCGCCCGCCCTTCAAGGGCCCCGTGGGCCAGTGGATCTACGAGAACATCAGCCGTGAGACCTGGAACGCCTGGATCGGCCAGGGCACCAAGGTCATCAACGAGCTCCGCCTGGACCTGAGCCAGGACAAGGACGCCGAAACGTACGACCAGCACATGTACGAGTACCTGGGCGTCGACGAGTCGGTGCTGGCCAAAAGCGGGTAAGAAGAACCCAACCTGCGGGCCAACCCGATCCACGGGCCCTGAGCGAGCGTGGGAGTACCGAGCAGGAACCTCCCGCTGCCGCTGCGATCGGGCTTGCAGCCGGTCCGGCGGGGCTTATAGTGCGCCCCGGGCCGGGTTCTAGGCTCGGGCCAGGAGATTCAACGTATGGGTGGTATTCCGAACGGTGTGTGGATTGCGATCGGCGTGGTCCTGCTCATCCTGGGCATCGCCGTGGTGGCGATCCTCGGACGCTTCATCAAGCTTTGGATTCAGGCCTACGTCTCGCAGGCCAGCGTCAGCTTCGGTGCCCTGATCGGCATGTGGCTGCGGAAGGTCGATATGAACGTCATCGTCTTCAGCCGCATCCGGGCGGCCAAGGCGAGGCTGAGCATCACCACCGACCAACTCGAAACGCACTACTTGGCCGGCGGTCGCGTGCCCAATGTCGTGAGCGCCATGATCGCCGCCAGCAACGCCCGCATCGAGCTGCCCTGGGATGTCGCCGCCGCTATCGACCTGGCCGGCCGAGACATCCTGGACGCCGTGAACACCAGCGTGAACCCAAAGGTCATCGACTGCCCGGGCCCCAGCAGCGGCCGGTCGACCATCGACGCCGTGGCCCAGGACGGCATCCAGCTCAAGGCCAAGGCCCGCGTGACCGTGCGAACCAACCTGGCCCGCCTGGTCGGTGGCGCCACCGAGGAAACCATCATCGCCCGCGTGGGCGAGGGCATCGTCACTACCATCGGCTCGGCCAAGAACCACAAGGCCGTGCTCGAGAACCCCGACAACATCTCCAAGGTCGTCATGGAAAAAGGCCTCGACGCGGGGACGGCCTTTGAGATCCTCTCCATCGACATCGCCGACATCGACGTGGGCGAGAACATCGGCGCCAAGCTCCAGACCGACCAGGCCGAGGCCGACAAGAAGCGGGCCCAGGCCGAGGCCGAGAAGCGCCGCGCGATGGCCGTTGCCGCCGAGCAGGAGTTCCGTGCCGAAGAACAGAAGAACCGCGCCTTGGTCGTGCTGGCCGAGGCCGAGGTGCCCAAGGCCCTGGCCGACGCCTTCCGCAACGGCAACCTGGGCGTGATGGACCATTACCGGATGCAGAACATCCAGGCCGACACCTCCATGCGCGGCTCCATCGCCGGCACCGATGTCAAAGACCGCAAGGACCGCGAGTAGCGTTCGCGCCATACGAGACATGAACTGCGCCCACGCGATCCGCGTGGGCGTTTTCGTTGGTTCGTGAT
>CAYGTM010000307.1:0-3419 GCA_964352795.1 uncultured Phycisphaera sp. | reverse complement strand
CCACGATCCGTTCCCGCACGCCCCTGGCCCTGCTGGCCGCAGCCGGGCTGGCCGCGCTGGCCACCGCCACCCCCACGGCCCACGCCCAGAGCACCTTCGAGTGGGCCACCCCGGTCGACGGCGAGTTCAGCGTGGCGGGCAACTGGCTGCCAGCGGTCGTGCCCGGATGGGAAGACACTGCGGTGCTCGGCGGCGTCGGGGAGTACACCGTGGGCGTCAATACCCGCTGGCAGGTGGGCCAAGTCGTCGTGGCCAACCCAGAAACCGCCATACGCATCGAGAATGGCGGCACCCTGAACTTCGCGACCGCCCTGACAGGGCCGGGCGTCATCGAGGTGAGCGATGGCGTGACGACCGATGGCTACGCCAGGTTGTCGCCGGCGTATAGCGCGGTGGTCGACGGGGTTGTTCGGCTCAACGGCGCGAGCCCGGGCAACGCGTGGATCGATGGTTTGGGCCCCATCACACTTGGTGGCAACGGCGTCATCACCGGGCAAGGGACGATCAGCGATGGCGTCACAGGCGGGGCCATCCGCGGGTCGGCCGGGGATACGCTGGTCTTCCACGACGCGTGGCTGCAAGAGACGCTCATCGACGCGACCGAGGGGTCTTTTGCCAGCTCCGAAGACACAGTCATCAGCGACTCGACCATCCGCGGCGTCTACCGGATCGATCCGGGCAGTGCGATCACCCTCGGCTCGAACGTCACGATCGAGGATGCCATCGTGGTGGGTAACCGCGTGTCGGCTGTTGGCTCCGAGTTGTATGTGCAGACCGGCGTGGCGCTCGAGGGGCTGGTGCGGCTGAACGGCTCCGGGGTGACCGAAGCTTGCCTGGACAGTGCTGCGAGAAGCGGAACCCTTGTGCTGGGCAGCAGCGCCGTCATCACAGGCCAGGGAACCATTTTCGGGCCGGTGATCAATGGCAACCTGATCACGCCCACGGAAAACAGCATCCTTGATGTGAGAAGTCTTCTTTCTGGCGGCACGCTGCGCAACAGCCTCAATAGCCGCATCCTGCTCTTGGGCACTTCGATCGACGGCGTACTGATCGACGCGACAGAGGGCGAGTTCGCCACCGATAGGAACACGGTTGTGAGCGATTCGACGATCCGTGGCGTGTACCAGATCGGGCCTGGCTGGGCGATCACCTTCGGGCCCAACGTGGTGATTGAGGACGAGATCGTCGTGAATAACGGCGTCAGCTTGGTTAACGTTGATCTCTTCGTTCAGACCGACGCCGTACTCGACGGCGTGGTCAAGCTCAACGGCGCGGGGACCGGCAACGCCAGCGTCGGCAACGCCAGCGGCGGCACACTCATGCTGGGATCCAACGGCGTCATCACCGGGCAGGGGACCATCCAAGGGCCAGTGGACAACAATGGCACGCTCTCCCCAGGCTCCGGCCCCGACGGCATTGGCCTGCTGGTGCCAAGTGGTGGCGGTATTGACTTCACTGAAACCGCCCGCATCGCCATCGACGCCGGCGGCACCGCGCCCGCCGAGTTCGACCGCATCGCGGGCAGCGGCTCCATCACCCTAGACGGCACCCTTGACGTCAACTTTGTCGACGGCTACATCCCCGAGCCCCGCGACCAGTTCGAGATCATCAGCGCCACCACCGTCGATGGCTTCTTCCGCACCACGACCATCGAGCCCGTCGGCATGATCGGCCCGGCCCACATCGTCTACACGGGCGACTCGGTCATCGTCGTCATCTGCGCCGCTGATAGGGACGCCGACGGCGAGCTGACCATTTTCGACTTCCTGGCCTTCCAGAACCTCTTCGACGCGGGCGATATACGGGCCGACCTGGACGAAGACGGCAGCCTGACGATCTTCGACTTCCTGTTTTTCCAGAACCGCTTCGATGCCGGCTGCGGCTGAGTTTGTCGGCAAGGGTCCGCCTTCGCCCCCTCTTTTCAGTTGCCAATGACCATGATCTCCACCTTCCTGCTCGACATCTCCGGCACCGTTGTGCGGTCGGGCGGCTTCGAGGCGGTGTTCCACCGTGTCTACTGCGAGTTGCTGAACGTCGAGGTGTCAGCCGACGAGATCCGCGTCAACACCGGCCGCAAGAAGGCCCAGTTGTTCGCCGAGGTGCTCAGGACCCACGCGCCCGATCGCGCCAACGAGCCCGGCCTCATCGATCGCATGACCGATGCGTTCGATGCGTTCATGCTCGAAGCCATCGAACGCGATCCTCCGCCGGTCCTCCCCGGCGTGCGCGAGGCGATGGAGATTCTGGCGTCCAGGAACATCGCCGTGGGCTACGTCACGGGTTTCGCCCGCGGGCCGGCCGAGCGATTGCTCCACGCCTCGCGGTTGGAGTACGCGGTGCTGGTGGGCAGCGATGAAGTCGACCACGGCCGCCCCGCTCCGGACTTGATCCTCGAAGCCATGCGACGCCTGGGCCTGACCGACCCGTCCACCGTGACCTACGCGGGCGACACGCCGGTGGACATCCTGAGCGGGTTGGCGGCCAAGTGCGGGCGGGTGTTTGGCCTGACCTGCGGCGCCCACGACCGGGCCGAACTCGAGGCCGTCTCGCGCGGCGCCCGGGCCACTGTCCATGACTCGTTGCTCGAAGCGGTGAATGCGTTGCCCGGCTAACCGCCCGCCGCCTTGGCCTTGTATCCCGCGGCTTTCAGCCGCTCGACCACCGCCTCTCGATGGTCGCCCTGCAACACGATCTCGATGGTGCCGTCTTTCGTGTCACCAAGCCCTCCGCCCGTGCCCATCGCCGTGCGCAGGTCCTTGAGCATCGCCTTGGCGTCTTCCTTAGACAAGCCCAGTTCGCCGACGATCGTGTTCCACTTGCCGCGCCGCTTTTCACGACGCACGCGCGGGCTTATGGCCTCGGGATCAACCTTGGGGCATCGACACTCACCGAACGCCTCGCCACAGCGTGGGCAGGTCACGGGTCGCTCCAGCGCGGTGCCATCGAAGAGTCCGGCCATGAGAGGAGGATACTCCCGAGCGCGGTGTTCAGATCGCGTTTGCATGGCGCGAAGTGTGTGTACAACGCGGTCGCCTGGCCTGACGCCGAAGACACCCGAAGGTAGGCTCTCCATTCGTTCCAGCCGTTTAGGCCCCCCTCTCCCGGAGCCCATGCCATGATCGATACCCGTCCAGCGCTCGCGGTGCTGCTGTTGTCCGTGTTCTCGAGCGTCGCCTTCGCCCAGCACGGCGAACCCAGCGGTTCGACGACCCAAGATGGCTCCCGCGAACCGGGGGCCCACGAGCCCGGCTACGAGGCCAAGGACGAAACCCCCTTCCTGCTCCACGAGCGGCACCTGCACGCGCACAACATGCCTCAAGACCCCGTCGCCCCCGCCGGCCCGGG
Source organism: uncultured Phycisphaera sp. (assembly GCA_964352795.1). Lineage (GTDB taxonomy): Bacteria > Planctomycetota > Phycisphaerae > Phycisphaerales > UBA1924 > JAHCJI01. Next base: position 74 of record CAYGTM010000307.1, on the reverse strand, counting down.
CGGCGGCCCCCCGCGCGCTGCCGCCGCCCCCCCGCCGCGGCCGGGGGGGCCCCCGCGGGGGGCGGCCGCCCCCC
>CAYGTM010000306.1:0-3422 GCA_964352795.1 uncultured Phycisphaera sp. | reverse complement strand
ACGAGATATTCCTCGCCCGACAACGCGATCTGTAGGTGGTCCTGGCTCTCGCCGCGTGACACGCACCCATCGCCCAGCGCCGCCCCCACCACCTCGCCAAAACCCGCCGGCAGGTAGTCATCGCCAAAGCCCGGCCGCTCCAGCAGCACCTCATCGTCCACCGTCAACTCGCAGGCCGCCACATCACCACGATTGGCCGTCAACACCAGGTGGTCGGCCGTCAGCCGCAGCGAATATCCGCTCGCGGTCGTCAGGCGGTACACGGGCTTCTCGCCAGTCGGGAAGATCGCGTCGACGAACGACCACTCGCCTCGTGCATTCACAACCTCGGCCGACTGCCCGACCATCTCCCCGATGCGGCGATAGCCCCCGGCCGTGGCCACCAGCGTGTCGCCCGTCACGCACGGATTACTCGCGTTGATCCGACCCCCGCCCGGGCATGTGTGCCAAGCGTTGATCGTGCTGTCGAACTGCACGCCCGGGTCGGCACACCGCCACGCCGCGTACGCGATGTCGTCCCACAGCTTCCGCGCTTCGACCGTCCGCGCCACGCCTTCGGCCGTCCGCCACCGCGTCTCCCACGCGCTCCCGGCATCGACCGCCGCAAAGAACGCATCCGGCACGCGCACCGAGTTATTACTGTTCTGCCCGCTGACGCTCGCGTACGCCTCGCCGTTGAAGTCGAAGTCCAGCTTCAGGCCCAACCGCCGGGCCGTCTCGCCCACGGTCTCGGGGTCGTGAATCGACGACCGCTCGCCGGCGATCTTCGTCAGCCCCTCCACCATCGCCGCCACCTTGATCTCCTCGCGCACCTTCCAGTTCACGAAGCTCTCAATATCCGGGTGGTCCATGTCCAGGCACACCATCTTGGCCGCCCGCCGCGTCGTCCCGCCGCTCTTGATCGCGCTCGCCGCCCGATCGCCAATCTTCAACCAGCTCATCAGCCCGCTGCTCTTGCCGCCGCCGCTCAGCGGCTCGCCCTCGCCGCGCAGCTTGCTGAAGTTCGTGCCCGTACCGCTGCCATACTTGAACAGCCGCGCCTCACGCACCCACAGGTCCATGATGCCGCCGTCGTTCACCAGGTCGTCGCTCACGCTCTGGATAAAGCACGCGTGCGGCTGCGGATGCTCATAAGCACCGCCCGCCAGCCTCACCTCGCCCGTCTTGGGGTCCGGCACCCAGTGCCCCTGGGCCGGCCCGTCGATGCCGTACGCCCAGTGCAGACCCGTGTTGAACCACTGCGGGCTGTTGGGCGCCGCCATCTGGTGGATCAGCATGTACACCAGCTCGTCATAAAACGCCTGCGCGTCCTCGGCACTATCAAAGTACTTGTGGCTCTCGCCCCAGTGCCGCCAGCACCCGGCCATGCGGTGCACGAGCTGACGCACGCTCCGCTCGGGCCCCATCACCACGGTGCCGTCGGCGTCCTTCTGCACGCCGGAGGGGAGGCCATCCTTGGCCCGCTTTGAGGCGGCCTGCCACCCCCCGGCGATGATCGAACCCGCCTTGTCCATCTGCGGCACGCCCGCCTTGCGGAAGTACTTGCTCACGGCGATATCCGTGGCCAACTGGCTCCACGTCGCCGGCACCTCGGCGTCCTTCATCTCGAAGACGACCGACCCATCAGAGTTACTGATCTTGCTCGACCGCGTCGTCCACTTGACGGTGTCGAAGGGGTCCTGGCCGGGGGTGGTGAATTTGCGGGTGATTTTCATTGACTTTGAACCTTCGCTTCGATGAATTACGCTTACTAATTAGCGCCAGAGCCGAACTGATCTTCAGTCTGTTGAATGACGTAGTACTGAGCCAGAACAGTCTTCAGACGAAGTGCATGCTCATCCATCGACTCGTACAGGAACCGTTCAGGATCAAGATATGACTTGGGAACGGCCAAGGGACACGCGGCAGCGATACGAGCAGATTCGTCTGTCGCATAGCGGTCTTCAAGCTGCTGGTTGGTCAACGAGAGTTCGCAACTTGGTTCGATCAACTTGCAAATCGCCGCGATGGCTGCGTCATAGGGTAGACGAGCCACAAATGTGCGTTCAGAAATCAGGTCCGCCATTGCCTTGGCAGACTTGACCATGTCTTCGTCGGCGTCGCACTTGTATACACGTTCAACCCGCCTTGCAACGTCAACAGGTACGGCAAGACACGAACTCCAAGACGAGTCGCCCCAACCTCGACGAACAATTAAGATGTGATCCAACTGTTCCTTGGCGTACCTTATCGTCGCCTTCGGAATTGAGAGTTCATGCTCGAACTGCAACTGGACAATGTCCCAGTCCGGCATATCGCGATGAAGAGCCAATTTTTCCAAGTCCACGACATGCATTCGGAACCTCCGTCCGTCTTACGCGGCCTCCGTGCCGCTCTAATCCACCTTCGGCAGCGTCAACCCAACCTGATCCTGATACTTCCCAGCCTTATCCGCATACGAAACCGCACAAACCTGATCCGCCTTCAAGAACACAAGCTGCGCAATCCCCTCATTCGCATACACCCGCGCCGGCAGCGGCGTCGTGTTGCTGATCTCCAGCGTGATCTTGCCGCGCCACTCCGGCTCCAACGGCGTCACGTTCACGATCAGGCCGCAGCGGGCGTATGTGCTCTTGCCCACGCAGATCACCAGGCAATCGCGGGGAATCTCGAAGAACTCCACCGTCTCGCACAGCGCGAAGCTGTTGGGGGGGATGATGACGTGGTCGGTGTTGTGGTCGTCGGTGTTCACCGCCACGAACAGGTCGTCGGTGAAGTTCTTGGGGTCCACCACCGTGATGCCGCCGTTGCGGGGCGTGGGCGTGAAGATCTTGAAGTTCGGGCCCACACGCACGTCGTAGCCGTAGCTCGACACGCCGTAGGAGATCTTGCCCGGCCGCCGCTCGCCCTTCTCGAACGGCTCGATGCGGACCAGTTCCCTGATCTGTTCGTCGCACAGCACGGACATCTTCGGATCCTTCCTGATTGAGCCCCGCCACCCCCGATGAGGTCCGTGCCACCCAGCCGGACGCGTTCATCGGCGTCTCCACTCTACCCACTACAACTCGTGGACGCAAGACTTTTTTGCCACAAGATACGGTAGGGACAGCCTGTCGGTCACCCGCCAACTGCCCTAAATCCGGCCATCAAGCCCACTTACGGCCCCACCCCACAGCCAACCGACAGCGCAAGCGCCATATTTCGACAGGTAGTGGTTCTGGAAAATACTTACACATCATACGGTACCAACATGAAATCTTGACCCACATGGGCCATAAATGCTCCGGCGATCACCGCCAGATTGCGGCGCACATGTGGATATGCCGAGTGGACGCCGAACAAATCCAGCGTATCCTTCAAGATGCTGCGCCGCCACATGCAGCAATCCCGGGCCGGGCCCGTAAAGTCTGGTCCCCGTCCTTGAGAGAGGAACTCCCCCGCCC
>CAYGTM010000305.1:0-3424 GCA_964352795.1 uncultured Phycisphaera sp. | reverse complement strand
GGAGGATCTGTGTCGAGGCCCGCACGTGCCCAGCACCGGCCGCATCGGCGCGTTAAAGGTCATGAGCCTCGCCAGCAGCTACTGGCACGGCGACGAGAACAGCGACCGGCTGACCCGCGTGTACGGGACTTCGTTCTTCAGCAAGAAAGACCTCGACGAGTACCTCGACCGGTTGGAACAGGCCAAGGCCCGCGACCACCGCGTGCTTGGCAAGAAGCTCGGGCTGTTCCACATCGACGAGACCGTGGGCCAGGGCCTGGTGCTGTGGACCCCAGCCGGCGCGGTCATCCGCCAGGAGCTCCAGCGCTTCATCGGCGGTGAGCTCACCCGCCAGGGCTACCACGAGGTGTTCACCCCGCACATCGGCAAGCTCGACCTCTACCGCACCAGCGGGCACTTCCCGTATTACGCCGACAGCCAGTTCCCACCGCTGGTCGACCGCGAGCACATGCACAAGCTCAGCGAGGAGGGCTGCACCTGCGCGCAGCTCAGTAACAATCTCAAGGTCGGCCAGATCGAGGGCTTCATGCTCAAGCCCATGAACTGCCCGCACCACATCAAGATCTACGACAGCCAGCCGCACAGCTACCGCGACCTGCCGCTACGCCTGGCCGAGTTCGGCACCGTCTACCGCTGGGAGCAGAGCGGCGAACTCAACGGCATGACCCGCGTGCGGGGCTTCACCCAGGACGATGCGCATTTGTTTTGTACCCCAGAACAAGTGGGTGAAGAGGTCCAGGGCTGCCTCGAGTTGGTCAAGATCATCTTCGGCGCGCTCGGCATGAGCGACTACCGCGTGCGCGTCGGCCTGCGTGACCCCGACAGCGGCAAGTACACCGGCGAAGCCGCCAACTGGGACAAGGCCGAGCACGCCTGCCGTGAAGCGGCCAAGAGCCTGGGCGTGCCATTCACCGAGGAACCCGGCGAGGCGGCCTTCTATGGCCCCAAGATCGACTTCGTCGTCCGCGACGTCATCGGCCGCGAGTGGCAGCTTGGTACGGTCCAAGTGGATTACAACCTGCCCGAGCGCTTCGACCTGACCTACATCGGCAAGGACAACAAGCCCCACAGGCCGGTGATGATCCACCGCGCCCCCTTCGGCAGCATGGAGCGCTTCATCGGCGTGCTCATCGAGCACTTTGGCGGCGCGTTCCCGCTGTGGCTGAGCCCCGAGCAGGTCCGCGTGCTGCCCATCAGCGAGAAGACCAACGACTACGCGCTGGGGATCGTCACCGCACTGAAGACCGCCGGCCTGCGCGCGACCATCGACGACTCGGACGGCCGCATCCAGGCCAAGATCAAGAACGCCGCCGAGATGCGCATCCCGTACCTGGCGGTCGTGGGCCCGCGCGATGCCGAGAATAACCAGGTCAGCATCCGCGCCCGCGGCGTGCAGAAGGACCTGGGGGCGTTACGGGTCGACGAGTTCATCCACGCGCTCACCGAGGAACGGGAGAGCAAGGGCCAGAGCAGCGTGCGGGACCGCTTCGCCGAGGCTGCGAGCCTCTCCTGAGTAAGGATAGTCGCAGTGACCACCCGCTCTACATTTTGCCTCGTCTTGATACTCGCATGCACGCCGGACGTATCGGCCCAGCACGAGCAGGAGTTCGCCTTCCAATCCAACGCATCCGACGAGCAGCGGACGTATGCCGCAGTGCTAACCATGCCCCAGCCCGGCGCGGCCAACGGCGCGGCGGTGATGCTGTTGGGGGGAGGGTTGGTCCACGACGCGGATTGGTCCACGCCCGGCGTGGTCGATGTCGAGGGCGATCGCCAGCAGTTGACGATCTCGGGGAATCCGCACGCCGATGGACGGACCCTGGCCGAAGCCTTCGCGACCGCCGGTTTTGTCGTCTTCCGTTTCTCCCTAATCCACGAGCGCGACGCGCTGGCCACCGCTCAGCCGGGCATGGCCGAGCCTGTGCCCATCGAGCAAGGATTCACTATCGCCGCCGACGCGCTGGCGGCCTTCCGCAAGCGTTCGCCCGAGGCCGGTGAGCGGCTGATCCTCGTCACCCACAGCCTTGGAGCGTTGCGAGCAGCGCAACTCATGGATCAGGGCGTTGTCGCCACGGTGTGGTTGGCACCGGCATACGCCACCGCCCTCCCCGAGTCGACGCGCCGGCTGGTCGAGCGGACCCTTCCGTTGGTGGGTGCCCTCCCCAAAGCCGATCGACCCACCGTGGAAGACGCCGACTTCAACGGCGATGCGCAGCTTGCCGGATGGGAGTTAGCCGACTGGGCCCTGCGCCAAGGGCGGTTGGAGGCCGTGGCCGAGGCGACTTATCTCGGCAGGCCTTGGCCGATAGAACGAATCGAGGCCTCGGGGATCCCGCTGCTGGCCATCTTCGGCGAGTTGGACACGATCACGATGCACGCGCCGGCCATCGCCCGGCGGGCCGAGCAGTCAGAACTGTCCGCGAAGGTGCGCGTGTTCGATGATCTCGGGCACAACCTCTCGCAAGAGCAAGATGGGCGTGTCGGGCCGATCAATGAAAAAGTTGTCGACGAGTTAGTGCGGTGGTGTCGAGACATTGCCGAGCAGGGGGATGGGGCTCGCTGATGGTGCCGCCAACGATCTTCCTGTGCTCCAAGTCGACAGCGACTACGCCCTCATATGGGGCGACATGGGCACCATCTACTTCTGGATCCGCAAGCAGGACCTCGCCGCCCATGACTTCTCGAAGACATGGATGATCCTGCAGTGCGGTTGAGCCATCTTGCAGGCTCACGAAAAACCCGGGCTCGCGCCCGGGCCTCGTTTCGATTCGATTGATCGCTCAGCCTTCGGTGGGTTCTTCCATCGGCGCTTCGGTCGGCGTCTCACCCGCCTCGGGCAACTCGCCGGGCACACCCTCGGGTGCATCGGGGCGGGGGTACTCGGGCTTGGCGCGCTCGTACCAGTCGACGCGGCGGACGCCCTCGGGCGGGCATGGAAGCTCGCCGCTGTCCTTGAACGAGGTGCCGATGGTCGACGTGATCTCCCACCGCATCTCGTCGGGATAGATCAGGTTGTCCTCGTCGCCACTGAAGAATCGCAGGGTCAGCTTCGTACCCACGGGGGCGTCGTAGCGCCAGAGTTCTTCCTCGGTGCGCGTGTCGATGAGCACCACGGTCTTGGGGCTCCACGTCGTGCTCGTGAAAGGATACTTGTCTTGCGACGTGTAGCACCCGCCCAGCGGCAGGGCAAGAGCGGCGGCGGCCAGCGTCAGGGCGGCCAGCAGGACGGGACGGGCGTGGCGAGGGCATGTCTTCATCGAGGGCTCCACGGCAGGGCAAGGGACGGGCCAAGTGCGGGAATGGGCGATCCGGCCCCGATCGGGTACGACGGCCGGGCCGAGGGGTTCAGTTGGCCCCCATCGCCCCCCCCCCCCGATCTGCCCTCGAAGCACAGGGCAGCCCGCCCGCCCCCCCCGCGCCGCGG
>CAYGTM010000304.1:0-3430 GCA_964352795.1 uncultured Phycisphaera sp. | reverse complement strand
GTGCTGGCCGCCGAGGGTGGTGCGGGGATGGGAGCCGATTGGTTGGGCGTCGGATGTGGCCTTGATGATGCTGCCGTTCGTGACCGACTGTGGCCGGTTCGTGATCGAAGTGTCGATCGTGGAGCAGTGTGAAGCCGCCCCGGCGTGATGGGCCTTAGGCCCGGAGAGACCCGATGAAGATCCTGCTTGTGGACGACTCGAAGACCATGCGCAACATTCAGAAGTCGGTGTTGTCCCAACTGGGCTACTCGGCCATCGAAGAAGCCTGCGACGGGCGGGACGCGCTCCGCAAGCTAGAGGCGTTCGTTCCCGACCTGGTACTGGTGGACTGGACCATGCCCAACATGGACGGGCTCGCCTTCGTCAGGGCCTTCCGCGAGTCGAACAAGACCACGCCCATCATCATGGTGGCCACAGAGGCCGAGAAGCCCCGGGTGATCGAGGCGATCAAGGCGGGCGTGAACAACTATGTGGTCAAGCCCTTTACGCCCGACCTGTTGAGCCAGCGCATCCAGGAAACCCTCGCCATGTGCGAGGCGGCCTGAGGACGCACCGTGAGCAGCGACGCATTCGACAAGGCCGCGCGACTCACGATCTCGCCCGATGCGCTGCGGGCCACGATCCAGTTTCAGCCGGGCTTCGATCCTTGCCTGGTGACGCCCGAGGTGGTCGAAGAGTTCCTGGTCGCCCGGGGCATCGTGCCCTCGTCGATCACGCCCGCAGGGGCGAATGACCTTGCCACGCAGTTGGCCGAAGACCCCGAAACAGCCGCCGAAGCCGTGGTGGCCGAGGGCGTCGCGCCCGTGCATGGCGAAGACGGGCGATTCGATCTGGATCCGCGGTTGGTCCCTCGCAAGCCGGAAAAACCACTGGAAGGCGAGGACAAAGCCTTCGACCACTACGGCCGATCGGCGTTCATCATCGTCGAAAAGGGCCAGCATCTGGGCGTGTTGCGCCCGCTCACCGAATGCAAGGACGGCGCCAATGTGCGAGGCGAGGCGATCAAGGCCTCCGAGGGGCGGTCGTGCCCGCTCGCCTTCGACGATACGGTCAAACTCCAGGACGACGGCTCGGTGATCTCGCTCGAGAACGGTCGGCTCGAAATCACCTCCGCTCGCATCGGCGTGGACCCGGTGCTCGAGATCGCCGAATCGGTGGACTTCAGCACGGGCAACATCAGATTCCCAGGCGATGTCGTGATCCGCAAGGGCGTGCGGGATCGCTTCATCGTCGAGGTGGGCGGCAACTTGGAAATCGTTGAACTGGTCGAGGCGGCCACCATCGAGGCGCGGGGCTCGGTGGTGCTGCTGCGCGGCATGGCCGGGCGCGGGAAGGGCGAGCTCTCGGTGGGCGGAGGCCTGGAAGCGAAATACCTCGACGGCGCGAACGTCGATGTGAAGTACGACCTGCGCGTGCAACGCGAGCTGACCAACTGCGTCACCCACGTGGGCCGGTGCGTGCGCTCGCCGACGTGCACCGTTGTGGGAGGCGAACTCTGGGCCCGGTTCGGTGGCGAAGTCCGCTCGTTGGGCGGCGAAGCGGAAGCCGAGACGCTCGTGCGGATCGGCGTCGATGCCGAAATGGATGCTTGCGCGAGGATGCTCGAAGAACTGCTGCCCCAGGCCACGGGCCGCGTCTCGCGTGCGATGCAGGAACTGGCAGACCTCAAGCAGGCGGCCGGCAAGCCCTCGCCCTCGCAGGCCAGCACGATCGCCAGTCTCCAGTTCGAGGTGATGACCGAACAGGCCCGCTTCCCGGCCATCCGATCGGCCATCGAGCGCGTTCTTGGGGCCTATCAGAAGCTCCAGGATGCCACGCTGGCCGTTGAGCGATCGATCCTGCCGGGCGTTACGCTGTCCATTGGCAGCCAGGCGGCGACCGTCCGCGAACCCATCCGCGGGCCGGTGGTGGTGGCCCGGGACAGCAGCGGCGCGCTCGTGCTGCGTGATCCCGGTTCGGGCTCGAACACACCCCTGGCCGCCAAGGCCAAGCTGCACCCCGCCCCCGGCAGCGCCGACCTGGACGAGTTGCGTCGGTGGCTCGACAACCCGATGCTGGCCCTAGTCGCTAAAGCCGCCTGAGTGGCCGGTGCCGGCAACACGTCACAATAACTGATAAGACGGTCAAACGCATTCGTCTGGATGTTGGCCTTGGGGTGGCCGATGAAGTGCATGAGTGGGCATGACTTGCCCGACCCGAGTTTCCGTGGTCTGCTGTCACCAGACACGGAGGCTCAAACCATGATGCGGTGGCCTTACATGATTCCCATTCCCAAGGAACCAGACCCCAACCAGAAGCGTCGCACCGGACGCATCATGCCCGAGGGCATGACCTGCGATCTGGGGGATGTACTCGATCTCTCGGCCGGCGGCGTGCGGCTTTCGGGCCGTGGGCCCAAGCCCGGGGAACAGGGCGACAAGGTCATGCTCAAGCTCGACTTTGGCTTAGGCGAGGTCGAGTTCGAGGGTGTCATTACCCGCATCGAACGCCGCCGGATGTTCTGGTGGATCATGGGCGTGCGTTTCGAGAACATCACGCCCATCCAACGCCAGGCGCTCTCGAAGGCGTCCATGCTGGCCGCCAGCGGCCAGATCACCGACTGGTGCTGGGCGAGCTGATGCCCGCCAGTTGAGCGGCACAGGTTTTCCAAGCCTGGGCTGCCTGCCCGGCTTGGCGCGTGGTAATCCCAAGGTGGAAGACGGAGCGCACGCGGCCGTCGCCTTCCGACAGCACGCCCACGCCTTCGCGCGCCAATAAGACGCAGAGTTCGTCTGCCATCTTCTGCTGGGTTTCCAGCGGCGCCTCGGGTGCGAGACGGGCAAAAACGATATTCGTGCGCACGTCCTGGGGGTCGAGGGACATCCCCGGACAATCCGCGATGGCGTCGGCCAGCAGGCGCGCGTGGGCGTGGTCGTCGGCCAGACGATCGAAATGGTGGTCCAGCGCGTGCATGGCCGCGGCGGCGAGCACACCCGATTGCCGCATCGCGCCGCCCAGTAACTTCCGCCAGCGACGGGCGAGTCCGATCGTCTTGGCGTCTGAGGCTAGGGCCGAGCCGACAGGAGCGCCCAGTCCCTTCGAGAAGCACACGCTCACGCTGTCGGCGTCGCGCACGAGGCGGGCGAGGGGCTGGCCCGAGGCGACGGCGGCGTTCCACAGCCGTGCGCCGTCGACGTGGAAACGCAGGTTCAAGGACTTGGCTTCGTCCGCGATGGTGTCGATGGCTTCGACATCCCACACATGCCCACCGCCCTTGTTGTGCGTGTTCTCGATGGCCACGAATCGCGTGGGCGGGCAGTGCTGGTCCTCGAAGCGGATATTGCGCCGCAGGGTTTCCGGCGTGAACTGGCCTCGCGGTCCGGGAATCAAACGGATGGAGCAGCCCGCCACGGCCGCGTAGCCGCCGGTCTCCCAGTGATAGATGTGGGAT
>CAYGTM010000303.1:0-3434 GCA_964352795.1 uncultured Phycisphaera sp. | reverse complement strand
TGGCGATGGCCTGGCCGGCTTGGAACAGCGGCAGCAGCAGCGACGCGGCTACGAAGCCGATGAGCCCGCCCATGACAAGGATCATGGCCGGCTCGATAAACTGCGTGGCGCTCTTGACGGCGCGCTCGTGTTCGCGCTCGACAAAGTCGGCCAGACGATCGAACACCATGCCCAAACGGCCGGCACGATCACCGCTGTCGATCATCTGCGCGATAGGCTCGGGAATCAGGGGAGAATCAAGCAACGGCTGCGCCAGGCGACCGCCGTGGACCATCTGCTCCTCGACGCGCATCCACAGCCGGCGGTAGTGCGTCTGACCCGCCACGTCACGCGCGATGCGCACGGCGTCGAGCAGCGGCACGCCCGCGCCCAGCAGCACGGACATCGCGCGGAACGTCCGGCCCTGGCACAGCGAGCGAAACACCGACGACAGCACCGGCGCGTGGATCAACGCCGACTGCGTGGCAAGCTTGCCAGGGGCCGATCTCCACCACAACCAACCGATGAACACGGTGAGAATGGTCCCCAACGTCCAGATGTACCAATAACTCAGCAGTAGATCGCTGGCCGACATCAGCACCCGCGTAGGCCAAGGCAGGGCGGCCCCGCGAGACGAGAACACCATCGCGAACCTCGGAAGGATGACCGTCAGCAGGAAGATCGTAACGCCCAGACAAAGCACGAGCATGAAGATGAGGTACATCATCGCCGCGCGGACGCGCTTGATCGATTCGAGCTCGTCGAGCAGATAGTTGGAACAACGCTGGAGAACCTGTGGCATGCTGCCACTCACCTCGCTCGCACGCACCATCGCGACGAGCGTGCCCGGGAAGGCACGCGGGTGCCTGGCGAGCGCTTCGGACATCGGCTGGCCATCTTCGACCGCCTTGCCGACAGTTTCGAGCAGCGCGCGCAGCCGAGGCGTGCCGGCCTGGCGCGACAGGCATTCGAGCGCGTCGCTCAGGCGCAGGCCCGTGTCGATCATCACCGAGAGCTGGGCCATGAACCACGCGACCTCGGCGCGGGAGGCACCAGGTCGCAAGGCTCCGCGGCTGGCCGGCGCTGCTTCCTCGGCCAGGCGAACCACGAACAGCTTCTTGTCGCACAGTTGCTTGCCGGCGTCGCGTTTGCTCGGCGCGGTGAGGCGGCCCGAACTGAGCTCGCCGGCGTGTGTGCGGGCTTCGTAGGCAAAGGTGGGCATGGTCAGGCTCCTGGAACTGTCTCGTGGTGTGTGTGGTCGGAATCGTCGTGATGGGCAGCCGACGCGCAGGCGATGAGCGAGGCCGGCGACACCAGCCCCCGCTCGCACTTGGCCAGTGCGTCATCGAACATCGTGGGCAAACCCCTGGCCGTCGCGTGCGCGCGAAGCGTGACGGGCGAGGCCCGATCACCAAGGCGGGACAGCAGCGCTTCGTCGACCAGCAGCAACTCGTACAGCCCGACACGGCCCTTGTACCCGCTATGGCCGCACGCCGTGCAACCCGAGGACGCATACGCGCTGCCGTGCGCGTCGGGATCGTGCCCGTGGGCCTTGATGGCCTCGAGCGCGGCGGGCGGCATGGAGGAGGGGGATTGGCAACGATCGCACAACCGACGCACCAGCCGCTGCGCCAGCACGGCGCGCACGCCCGCAGCGACGAGATACGGCTCCACGCCCATCCCCGCCAACCGCGGGATGGCCGTCGCCGCATCATTCGTGTGCAATGTCGACAACACGAGATGGCCCGTGAGCGCCGCTTCGCACGCCAGGCGGGCCGTTTCGGTGTCCCGAATCTCGCCCACCATCACCACGTCGGGATCCTGCCGCAGCATCGATCGCAGAGCACGCGCGAAAGTGAAACCCGCAGCGATATCGACCTGGAACTGGTTGATTCCCACGAGCCGTCGCTCGACGGGATCCTCGATGGTGCTGATGTTCGCCGCAGCGCCCATGATCTCGAGCAGCGAAGCGTACAGCGTGGTCGTCTTGCCGCTGCCCGTCGGCCCCGTGACGAGGATGAGCCCGTGCGGCTGCTGGATGGCGTGCCGATATCGCTGGAGCATCGCGGGCTCGATGCCCAGATGGTCGAGGCCCTGCGCTTTGGCATCGCGATCGACCAGACGCATCACGACCTTCTCGCCATGCCGCGCGGTCATGGTCGAGACGCGCAGGTCGACACCGCGCTTGCCGAGAAGCACCGACATTCCGCCATCCTGCGGCAGTCTCCGCTCGGAGATATCAAGCCCGGCCATGATCTTGATGCGACTGACCACGGCGGGCAGCAAGCGCGCGCTCGGCCGCAAGGCGTCGACCAACTGCCCATCGACTCGATAGCGCACGCGGAACTGGTCGGTATAGGGTTCGATGTGGATATCGCTGCACCCAAGGCGAACGCCCTGGTGTACGATGTGGTTGACCAGCGCCACCACGGGCGAGTCGGTGGCTGCGGCTTCGAGATCCATGTCGGCCTCGGGCTCGCGCGTTTCGACCAGTTCCAGATCGTCGTGGCAGGCGCGCGCCAACAGGGCGTCCAGGTCGCCCGGTGACGAATCGGCCCCGCCGTGGGACACGAGGCATTCGTGCCGAACGCTGCGAATGTTCTCGGCCCGCGCGATAACCGGCTGGATTCGGCAGCCTGATTCCCTTGCAAGTTCGTCGAGAAAGACGAGGTCTCCCGCGCGCGTCGTGGCAATCGTCAGCCAACCCTCGGCGAGCATCAGCGGCAGCACATTATGCTGCTCGAGCAACGCCTCGGGCAACGCCTTCAACGCCTCGCCGAAAACCATTGCTGCGTCGAGCTCGATCATGGGCAGGCACAGCAGCTCGGCCTCTGCCCGCCGCACGGCGTGCTCGTCGGCCAGTCGCAGTTCGACCAGGATGTCCGACAGGCGATCGTGCCCGTCTCGCTCGCGGAGCGCCGCCATCGCGCGGCGCGCGTCATCAGGAGAGAGCAAGCCTTGCTCGATCAGCCGTTCGGCTAGCTCGGGTAGGTTGGTAGTCAGATCCGCACTCATCGCTTGATCTCGACAAACCGTTCGACACCGGCGACCACGAGCACCACGCCATCGGCTTCGACCTGCTTGAGCAGCACGCCGTCGAAGGTGTCACCCTCCTTGCGACGCACGCCGTTGATGGTGGCGAAGGACACCCGGCCGCGCAGAAGTCCATCAATCTTGAATCCAGCGGTGATGGCGACGGCGGCCACGGGCTCGGGTGTGTGCGAACCAAATGGGTCGTATTGCGTGGTCGAAACCAACTCCACGCCGGCCGCAGGCATGAGCAGAACCAATGGTTTAGCGTTCGACTCGGCATGGACTGGCGCTGGCATCTCGGATCGAGCGATTGCTCTTGATGGCGGGATGGCCCGCTTGACGATGAGGCCCAAGGCCAGCACGCCCAGCACGGCGAGCACAATGACCTTTCGCTTCCGACGCTGCCGATCACGGTACTCTGG
>CAYGTM010000302.1:0-3445 GCA_964352795.1 uncultured Phycisphaera sp. | reverse complement strand
GGCGTGGTGGGGGTGGAGGTTTGCTTTTTAGCCATGAGGCAATGGTTGGCGCGTGAGGGGGGTGGCGCGTCAGGCCCTCGACACGGCCACCGAACCGCCCAGGTGCTCGAACCGCAACCCCGCGATGATCCGCACGCCCCGCCCCGTTTCAATCCACGCCCAGAGCGAACGGGCGCTGGCGGACGACAAGCGATCTTGGCCGTGATCCCCAAAGTGCCCCACCGTCCGCCTCAGCAGGCCCTCACGAACGGCCGCCGGGCACGCCAGAAACCGTGCGCGATTTAAGACCAGAACTCCATCCCGGTCCACCGTCACCGCTGGCCATGCCTCGTCGACCGCCCGCTCGACCACCAGTACCGCCTCACCGATCGCCTGGGCCGCCCTCGCCGCCCGCTCGGCCGCCCCGGGGCGCAGTTCTTCGAGCACCGGCAGCACCCGCGCCCGCAAGGCGGCACGCAGGGGAGCATCGGCCCCGCCCGGGTCGTCGTTGGTCGCGTCGTGGGCCCATTGCCACCGCGAGGCCCGGCAGATGGCCTCCGCCTGCGCGCGCGTGACGTGCAGCATGGGCCGTACCAGCGTGACGCCATCGGTCAACTGTCGCCGCGGTGCCGGACCGCGCAGGCCCCGGGGCCCGCTGCCGCGCATCAGATTAGCCAGCATCGTCTCGAGCACGTCGTCGGCGTGGTGGGCCACCGCGACGTACCGGCAGCCGGCGTTCACGGCCAGCCGTGCGAGCGCCTCGTAGCGCAGCCGGCGTGCGCTCGCCTCGGCGTTGCCGCCTTTCACGTTGACATGCTCGATGCGCACGGGCAGGTCCAGGGCCTCGCCCAGCTTCTCGACCAGCGATCGATCCGCCTGGGCTTGCTCGGGCGGGCGCAGGTCGTGCACCACATGCCCGATCGCCTTCACTCCCGTCTTGCGGGCGAGCACCAAAGCCAGCGCCGCCGAATCGGCCCCGCCCGAGGCCGCCAGCAGCGTGGGCCGATCGGCGTCGGGAACGCCAGGCCCGCCCGTGAGTGCCCGCCACGAACGAACGATGCGGCGCTGGATGGCGGCGGTATCTTCACGCACAAGGGATCGTATCGAATGGTCCCGGGCCCGTCGGGCCGACACTACTGTTGCCCAATGGACTCCACCGCGACCATTCCTGTCCAGAGCCTGGCCCAGACCGGCACGCCCGCGCCAACCGAAGCGGCGGAGGCCGGGCCCAGCGGCCCCCAGCAGACCGCCTCGTGGGTGCTGCTGGCCTTTGGCATCGTGATCCTGGTCTGGGTCATGCTGCGGCTGCAATGGAAGCGCCAACGCCGCTCGCCCGACGATGAGCCCGTGGCCCAGATGCGCGAGACCCTGGTCGATCGGGCCGCCGAGAGCGAGCGGGCCGCCGAGGTCGCGGGCATCGTCCGCGACATGGCGGCCCGGCTGGAAACCCGGGCCGCCCGGCTCGAGGTGCTGCTCGATCAGGCCGACGAGCGGATCGAGAAGCTCGAAGCGAGATTGGCGGCGGGAATCATGTCGGAAAATCTCGCCACCCCAGCGCGGCCAGGGGCGGCCAGACCCATCGACCACGGGGAGCCAACCGACCCGTGGACAATGGACTCTGACGCGTCCGCCAAGCCCAGCAACCACGACCCGCTGCACCACGAAGTGTACGAGCTGGCCGATGGTGGCCAGACACCGCTGGACATCGCGCGCCGGCTGGACCAGCAGGTGGGCACGATCGAGCTCATTCTGGCGTTGCGGCAGTAAAATGCCCTTGGAAATGCCGGTGTCTTCACCCCACCTCGAAGGCGCACTTGAGACCAAACGCCAGGCTGAACAACTCGCTCTTGCGCTGCGAGCCCCAGATGTCGGTGCTCACGTCACTGGCCGATTCGATCGTGAACACCGCCGTGTTCGGATGGTCGGCTCGCGGTCCGCCGCCCTCCAGATGGTCACGGGCTTCGATCCTGACCGACACGCGATCGACCACCTGTGTGTGCGTGCGGTCCAGCCCGTCGGCCACGCGCAGGATGCCCGCCAGGCGGCGCACGATCTTGCGGTCGTGGTTGTCCATGGCCTTATACGGCTGGTGCCCGGTCTTTGGGTGCCCGCGCCGGTGGTAGCGCGCCACGTTGGCGATCAGTTCCCGCTCGCGCGGGCTGAACCCGTCCAGCTCGCCGTTGGCGATGATGTAATAACTGTGCTTGTGGTGGCCCGAGTGGTTCACCAGGTAGCCGATGTCGTGCAGCACGCCGGCCGCCTCGAGCACGCCGCGGCCCTGGTCGTCCATCGCGGTGGCCGCGTCGAGCACCAGCGGGTGCGTGGGCGTGGTCGCCGCCAGCGACTGGACCACCTTGGGCAGTTGCTCGGCCAGTTGGTCGAAGATCTCGAGCGCCAGCAGCGTCACATGCTCGCTATGGGCCTCGTGGTAGCGGCACTGGCGGGCGAAGCGGCGCACGCTCTCGGCCCGGCTGCCCAGGCTCATGCGCGTGGGAAGAGTTGCCGGCTGCGAGCCATGACCCTTGGCCCGCGGCGCGTGGGCTTCGAGCATCGTGAGCATCAGTCCGTCACGGATGCCCCGGTCGTGGACGACCAGCTCCTCGACCTTGAGCGTGCGCATCAGCGCTTCGACGATGGCCGCCCCGGGCAGGAAGATATCGTGGCGTTCCTTGCTGAGCCCGCTGGGCGAGTCGCCCTTCTCGAGCGAGGCCCGGGCCCGCTCGAGGATCCGCGTGACCCGCTCGCGGCTGAGCCGCTGGCCCTGCACGCCGTCGGTAGGCCGGTTTTCCTTAGCGAGTTGGATCGACGCCAGCGCGCTGTATGTGCCGCCGGTGCCGAAGAGCACCGTTGGCTTGAGCGGCAGCTTGCCCCCACCAACAGAGAGCGCCACGTCGATGGCCCCGCCGAGGAACTGCCGCATCTCGTCAAAGGTCTTGGGATTGGCCGCCGCCTTGCCGCCAAAACGGTCGGCCACGCGCACCGCGCCCAGCTTCAGGCCCACGACTTTTTCGACCGCCCCGCCTCGGCTGAAGACGACCTCGGTCGAGCCGCCGCCGATGTCCGCCACCGCGAACGAGAGGGCGCGCACGTCGAAAGCCGCCGCCACGCTCTTATGGGCCAGCCGCCCCTCGTCCTCGTGCCCGATGACCTCGACCTTGAGATTGCTCAGCCGCTCCACGCCCCGTACGAACTCGATGCCGTTGCTGGCCTCGCGCACCGCGCTGGTGGCGATCACCCGCACCTCGGCCACGCCATACCCCAGCGCGATCTGCTTCATCCGCTCCACCGCGCCGATGGCCTCCTCGAGCCGATCGGGCGCGATCATCCCCGTCTCGGCCATCGCATGGCCCAGTCGCGGCGACACCTTCTCTTCGTCCAGCACCCGATACCCGCCCTCCTCGTCGCGCTCGGCGATGAGCAGGCGGATGGAGTTGCTGCCCACGTCGATGGCCGCCAGACGCAAAGG
>CAYGTM010000301.1:0-3447 GCA_964352795.1 uncultured Phycisphaera sp. | reverse complement strand
GACCCGCACTCGCTGCACACGGTGGCGGTCGGGTCGGACTGGGCATAGCCGCACCGCCAGCAAAGGCCGCGACCCACGCGACGGCGGCGCAGCATGGCGTGGCCGGCCCGGCCGAGTTCGGCGATCCACCAGATCCCAAGCCCGGCGAAGATGCCCGGCACGATCGTGAGCACGAGGATGGCGCCGGGCACGCCCCGTGGCTCGGGCATGAACTGCCAGGCGCGGAAGTAGCCGTAGAGCAGGAAGCCGAACGCGGCGGGGATGATGAGCACCGCGAGCGTGAGGCAGACTGTGCGGACCGACACGCCGTGCATCCTCGGAGGCTAGGAACCGGACTCCTCGCGCACCTTCGCCTTGCCCTCCTCGATCGTCTCCTCGGCCTCCTCCAGGTCGTCGCCCTCTGGGTCGGGCTTGTCCTGCGTGGCCTTAGCGGTGGGCTCGAGCGAGAGGGTGATGAGCACGGGGTGGTGGTCCGAGCCGATGGCGGGCAGGACTTCCATGCCCACCAGGCGGAAGTGCTCGCTGGCGAAGACGTGGTCGAGGGGGAAGCGGTGGACGCGGCTCTTGGCGTTGAAGGAGTTGAACAGGCCGCGGCCGATGCGCGGGTCGAGCAGGCCGCCGACGCGCTGGAAGAGGCGGGTGGTGTGCGACCACGCGACGTCGTTAAAATCGCCCGCGACGATGGTGGGCGTGTGGTCGCCCGCGTCGCTGGCCTCCTTGATCTCCTTCGCGATGGTCAGCAGCTCGGCGTCGCGCTGGTCGCTGTCCTCGCGCTGCGGGTCGACATCTCGCTTGAGCCCCGGGGGCTTGGGGTGCAGGCCGTAGAGGCGGATAGTGCGGCCGCTGGGCAGGCGGATGCCGGTGCGGATGGAGGGGACCTCTTCGTCGACCAGGAAGCGGACCTCGGGGTCGACGAACGCGAGCCTGGAGTACAGCAGCATGCCGTAGTGGTTGTCTTGGGGCTGCTCGATGGCGTGGGGGAAGTCTTCGGCGAGCGGCGTGAGCTGCTCGTGCCACCAGGGCGTGGGCTCGGCGAGCAGGACGATGTCCGGGCGGGTCTCTTCGATCAGCCGCAGCAGGGCGAGGCTCTCGCGGCTGTCGTAGCGCACGTTGAAGATGAGCAGGCGGATGGACTCCTGGCTCGACGGGTCGCGTGCGCGCTCCATCTGCACGGGCGACAGGGGCGTGTAGGGGTAGATGCGGAAGCACTGCCAGCAGAGCGCGGCCACGAGCAGGGCCGGGATGATGGCGCGCTTCGCGATGCTCGCCTTCGAGGTGTCCACGGCGTCCTTCCGACGCCGCCGATGGGCCATCACACCCAGGGCCGCCTGGCCGAGCAGCACCAGCACCATGAGCACGGCGATCTGCACGCGGGGGAAGTCGAACGCCCGCACCCACCACTGCGTGGTCGGGACCACGGGCATGAGCGTGCACAGGCACAGCCCGATGGCGGCGATGGCGAGCACGACTCGGGATGCTTTGAGCATTGTGTGGGGAGTGTATTCGCGATGGCCGCGGGCTCAGCCGATGGCCGGCGCGGCCGCCACCGCCCGCGTCCGCAGCCGCCGGTCCCACTCCACCACGCCGTCCTTGAGGCGGATGATGCGTTCGCAGCGGTCGGCGACCGAGTCGTCGTGGGTGACCATCAGGATGCTCATGCCCCCGGCGTGGAGTTTCTCGAAGAGGGTGAGGATTTCTTCGCCCGTGGTCGAGTCGAGGTTGCCGGTGGGCTCGTCGGCCATGAGCACTCGGGGCTCGGCGACCAAGGAGCGGGCGATCGCCACGCGTTGTTGCTGGCCGCCGGAGAGCTCGCGGGGGCGGTGGCCCAGGCGGTCGCCCAGGCCCACCAGGCCCAGCTTCTCGATGGCCCGGGCCCGGCGCTCGCTCGCCTCGACGCCTTGGTAGAAGAGGGGGACGGCCACGTTGTCCTCGACGGTGAGCTGGGGGATGAGGTTGAATGCTTGGAACACGAACCCGATGGTGCGGCCTCGGAACTGGCTGAGGCTCTCGTCGTCCATCTCGTTGATGTCCTTGCCGGCCAGCAGGTACTGGCCCTGCGTGGGCTGGTCGAGGCAGCCCAGGATGTTCATCAGCGTGCTCTTGCCCGAGCCCGAGGCGCCCATGATGGCGACGTACTCGCCCTGATGGATGTCGATGTCGACGCCTCTGAGGGCGGTGACCATGACCGAGCCGTCGGGCTTGTAGTAGACCTTCTGGACGCCCTTGAGCTGGGCGACCATGGGGCGGTCGGCGTAGGGATTAGGGACATCCCGGGTTTCGGCGAGCGCCTGCATGGCTTCGATGGTGGGCGGCTTGGTCATCGTGGGAGTGTACCGATGGATGTGGTCGCGGTTGGGATGAGGTCGGGCTTTCTTGGGGCGTAGAGTGCGCCAATCATTGAAGCCCGGCGGGCCGATCGCCTCGCTGGGATGAAATCTCGGACGCCAGTGGCTCAATTGGTAGAGCAGCGGATTCCAAATCCGCAGGTTGGGGGTTCGAGTCCCTCCTGGCGTGTTGCCCCGGCTTTCGGGGCGGATTCGGAGCAAGAATGTCTGTTGCGATGTACAAGCCCGGGCAGGGATACTGGACCCGGACAATGACGGCGGTGTTCGCGGGCGTGCTGGTGCTGGCCGCGGCGGCGTGGCTGTATGGGCAGGCGTTGCTCATCCCGCTGCCCGACCGGGCGTGGATCACCAGCTACGGCTCGGCGATGGACCTGGCCCCGGGCCAGACGGTCGAACTGCTGGGCGAGGCGGCCATCGGCCAACGCCCGGTGGTGGGCACCGCCACGGTCGAGACCGTCGCGGCGGGCAGTGGCGGCGGCACGCTCACGGTCGTTGATCCCCAGCTCAACGAGGGCATCCAGCGGACCCAGATCGAGGCCCTGCGGGCCCAGAGCGGGCAGGTGGCGACCATCTCGGGCGGCGTGCGGGGCCTGCCGGTGGTCGATCGCATCTATGTCCAGGGCGGCATGGTGGTGCTCGTGGTGCTGCTGGGTGCCGCGGCCATCGTGTACTTCGTGGCCATGAAGAAGGCGTCGGTCGACTTCCTGATCGCTACCGATGGCGAGATGAAGAAGGTCAACTGGTCGACGCGCAAGGACGTCCTGAACTCCACATGGGTGGTCATCGGGGCGTCGGTGCTGCTCGGGCTGTACCTGTTCGGCTTCGACACCGTATTCGCGGTCTTCTTCCGGGAGATTGGCGTCATCGACATCTGATTCGGTGAGGGTCGGGATGGGACGCCGCCTGGCTGGACTAAGGGCGGACCGGGCATACGATTGTGGGTATCGGCCGTGGACCGCCTGGGGCGTGTCTGCGGCCGCTGTCATTCTCCGGAGACGCACCATGATCGCAGGCGAGCAGACGACCCAGACCAGCGAAGACGCCCCTACCCCCACTCCGACTCCCGAATCGGGGGCCCCCGCCGCCGAGCAACCTTCACAGC
>CAYGTM010000300.1:0-3455 GCA_964352795.1 uncultured Phycisphaera sp. | reverse complement strand
CGGTTGAAGAGTGCTCGTTCGAGCCCTCTCGCGGAGTTCTTTTCTCGGGGCACGATGTGTTCGTGATGGGCTTGCGCGTCGTGATCTTTCATGACGCAGGTTCGTCGAGTAGCTTCCTGAGAAGGTTCCACAACGCTTCGACGTGGTCCAGCGTCGTGGCCACGCCGCCGATGGCCACGCGGATCGTGTCGCGGTCCCGGCCATCGGCGTCGGGTAGGGTGGTGTGGGTCAGCAGCACCTTGCCCGTCGCGTTGGCGGCTTCGAGCAACGCCCTCGTGTCGGCGTCACGATGGCCGGCGAGCCTGAGGCACACGAGCGACAGCGAGCGCGGGGCCGCCAGCTCGAAGCGTTCGTCGGCCATCACCTGCTGCTCGAGCCATCGGGCCCACTCGACGTGCCGGCGGATGTGGGCCCGCAACCCCTCGCCGCCGTAGTGACGCATCACGAACCACAGCTTCAGGGCCCGGAAGCGGCGGCCAAGGGGCACTTGCCAGTCCCGGTAATCGATGACGGCTCCCGAGTCGCTCGCGCTGTTGCGCAGGTAGACCGGCGTTACGCTGAGCGCGTCGATGAGCCACGACCGATCGGCCACATAGAACAAATCGCAATCGAAGTTGGTCAGCAGCCACTTGTGCGGGTTGGTGCAATAACTCTCGGCAAACTCCAAACCTTCGAGAACATCCCGGTGCTCGGGGCATACCGCCGCCGACCCGGCCCACGCGGCGTCGACGTGCAGCCAGGCATCGGGGCACATGTCGCTGCGGGTGCGCGCGATGGCGGCGATGGGGTCGAACGCGCCGCTGCTGGTCGTGCCCGAGGTGGCGCAGATGTAGAACGGCACCAGCCCTTGTGCAATGTCATGTTCGATCATCCTGCGAAGCGTTTCTGGGTCGAGCGCGTGGTTGGCGTCGGTGGAGACCAAGCGCAGGTGCTCGATGCCCGCGATGCGCGTGGCCTTCAATACCGAGCTATGTGCTTGGGCCGAGGTGTACGCCACCAGTGATTGCGGATCGACATCGGGGCGAGCTTTGCGCACACGGTGCCGAGCGGCGACCATCGCTACCAGCGTGGCCTCGCTGGCCGTCCCTTGGATCACGCCGCCGCCCCGGCCGGTGCTGAGGTATCGCTCGGGCAGGCCGCACAGGCGGGCCATCCAGTCGAGCATCCGGGTTTCCAGTTCGGTGACGGCCGGGCTGGTCTGCCAGAGCATGCCCTGCACGCCCAGCCCGGTGCTCAGCAGGTCGGCCAGCACCGCGGGCCACGAGCCATTGGCCGGGAAAAAGCCGAAGAAGCCCGGCGACTGCCAGTGCGTCAGGGCGGGCAGCACGATGTCGCGCATGTCGTCGAAGATGGCCGGCCATTCGTCCTCGCCGCCGGGGGCGTCGGGGGGCAGGTCGGGCAAGGCCGCCAACACGTCGCCCGGCTTGGCCTGAGAACGCACCGGGCGGGATTCGATCGTGGCGTGATAGTCAAGGATCAGGTCGAGCGCGTCGTGGGCGTGGGCCCGGAACTGGTCTGGGGTAAGGTGGATGGGCATGTCGGGCATGGGCCAACGTAGCGGGGCGAGGCGGGGATTGGTTTTCCCAGGCGGAGGTGTATCAGGGCTTTCCAGCCATCGGGCGCGTTCGCGGTGGTGGGTGGGGCCTTGTGCCACAGGCCATCGCGCACGCCGTGGATGACCGCCAGGATCGCTTTGGGCCGCACGCCCGCGAGGCGGAACGCTTGGGCCACGCCCAGCCAGGCCCACGCCCGCTGCGGACATTTGCCGTGGCGTTTGGCCATCCACAGCCAGTTGCGCGTCGCCAGGTGGCACCAGCGGACGCTCTTGCGGGCGGCGGCGGGGCTGTCGTGCCACACCACCCAGCAGGGGTCGAACCAGACCTTGCCGATCGTGCCGAGCGAGAGTGCCAGATCGGTATCGTTGCGATACAGGAAGTAGCCCTGGCAATACCCGCCCGCACGCTCCCAGGCGGTCTTGCGCACGAGATTGCCGCAACCCATCACGGGCCAGGCATCGCAGGCCTTGTCTACCCGGCGGGCGAAGGGCCATTCGCTTCGGCCGCCGTCGGGGTGCCTTGGGTGCAGCGCGACGGCGGTGATGTCGTCCCGTTGGGCTAACAACTCGAGGGCCAAGGCCAGGGCGGTGGGGTCGGGCCACGAGTCGTCGTCCAGGATGAGCACCGTATGTCCGGTGCTGGCCTCCACCCCCCGGTTGAAGGCGGCCACGCCGGTATTTTCCGGCAGTTCGATCAGGCGAACCGCTGGGAACCGCTCGCTCACCGTGGCGGCGGTGCCATCGGACGACGCGTTGTCGACGACGACGACCTCGGCGCTCGCGCAGGGCTCGGCGTGGCGCAGGTGTTCCAGCGTGCGCAGCAGGGCGGCCTTGCGGTTGTAGGCCACGATGACGATGCTCAGGCCGTGCTCGCCGCCTCGCACTTCGTACGGCAATGGCGATGGCGGGGCGTGGCCGAAGGCACCGCCCTGGTATTTGAGCTTCAGTGCCAGTTGCAGGCCGGTGAGCATGGCCCCCGCGGCGCGCGCGAGTTGTGTTGTGCGAGACGTGGTGATGGTCCATCCACCCGCTGCGTCGACGGCGATGGAGCCTTTGCGGTTGAACAAGTCTGTCCGGCGAGCGCGGGCACTCACGACACGGGCCTTGCCCGAGACCTCGCGTTTGGCCTGCTCGCTCGTGAGGCCCGGGCGGTCGGGGTTGCCGATATCGGTGCCCTTGGGTGGGAAGCCCATGACCCGGCCTGCGGAGGCGTGGCGCAGGCCGGTGAGGTGCAGATCGCCGAGTGCGTGCAAACCCGTCGCGTGGAGCGTGGCGGCGCGGGCGGCTTCTCGCATGGCGCGGTGGAAGACGCCGATGCCGGCCTGGGGCAAGGCCGACATCGAGTTGCGGGCGGCGAAGTATCGCGCGATGGTGCGCATGCGGTCCCATCGCGGGTGGACGACGACCGAGCCTGGCGTGGCGACCAAACGACAGCCGGTCGCTCGGGCCATGCGGCAGCCCCAGGCCACATCGTCGCCGTTGAGGAAGGTGTCGGGCATCAGGCCGGAGAGCCGGATGGCTTTGGCCGTGGTGAGCAGGCTACAGGCGGCCAGATATTGGGCATCGATGGCATGTGTTGGAGGCGAATGGGGGTTTGGCGGCCACGCCGAGCCGTACTCGCCGGTGCGTGGGTTCACCCGGCCACCGAGTTCGTAGTACTCGTTGGTCTCGGGGTCCTTCAACAGCGAACCCGCGGCGGCGACGCCCGGTGTGGAGAGCGTTTTCAGGAGGGCGAGGAGCGCGTCGGGCTCGGGGAGGGCGTCGCTGTCGAGCAGCCAGACCGGGTCGTCAGCTTCGGCATGGACCACCGCGTTGGCCAACCCGGCGTTGTACCCGCCGCTGCCTCCCACGTTGGTGGGCAGCCGGAGGTGGTGGCAGTTCCAGGGGCTGGGGATTGGGG
>CAYGTM010000299.1:0-3465 GCA_964352795.1 uncultured Phycisphaera sp. | reverse complement strand
CGCGCCAAGTGGTGAGAGCACCGGCGGCGGGATGCCCAAGACCCAGCCGCTCAGCGACGAACTGTCCAAGGAAATCGACGCGGCGATGGAAGCCTCGACGCCTGCCGACCGCGCCGGCCCGGGGAAGGGCATGGGCGGCAAGTCGGGCATCCGCGGCCCCCGCATCGTGGGCGGCCAGGGCCAGCCGAACATGCGCGCGGGCAAGGTGGTGAACGTCACCGACAATGACGTGTTCCTGGAGTTTGGGCCCAAGGAGTTGGGCATCGTCTCGCGCGATCAGTGGCGCGAGGGTGAAAACACCCCGGCCGTCGGGCAGGAACTCGAAGTGATCGTCGAGCGGTTCGATCAGGGCGAATCGATCTATGTGTGCGCGCGGCCCGGCGCCATCCGCAAGGCCATCTGGGACACGCTGCACCCCGGCCAGATCATCGAGGCCACCTGCGTGGCGACGAACAAGGGCGGCCTGGAGATGGAACTGGCCGGCGGCCATCGAGCCTTCCTGCCCGCCAGCCAGGTCTCGCTCGATCGCATCGAAGACCTCGACAAGATGATCGGCCAGAAGCTCGAGTGCGAGGTCCAGCGCATCGACCGCCGCGGCGGGGGCAACGTCGTGCTCAGCCGCCGGACCATCCTTGAGAAGGAGCGCGCCAAGGAGGCCGAGAAGCTCAAGGACACGCTGCATGTGGGCCAGATCGTCGAAGGTACCGTGCAGCGCATCGCCCCGTTCGGGGCGTTCGTCGACATCGGCGGCATCGACGGGCTCGTCCACATCTCCGACCTCACGCACGAGCGCATCGGCCAGGGCGAGAACGCCGTCCGCAAGCTCGTCAGCGAGGGCCAGCGCGTCCGCGTCGAGATCCTCAAGCTCGACTGGGACAACCAGCGCATCGGCCTGGGCATGAAGCAGCTCGAAGCCGACCCCTACTCCGAGAAGCTAGGCGAGATCGAGGAGGGTGCCGAGCTGTCGGGCCGCGTCACCAAGATCATGGACTTCGGCGCGTTCGTCGAGTTGGCCCCGGGCGTCGAGGGCATGGTGCATATCTCCGAGCTCGACCACCGGCGCGTCAAGGCCGTGAGCGACGCCGTCAAGCAGGACGAGGTCGTGAAGGTCAAGGTCTTGAGCATCGAGCCGGGCAAACGCCGCATCAGCCTGAGCATCAAGGCCCTCAAGGCCGCTCCGGCCGGCTCGAAAGACAAGGGCGACCGAGGCCCGAGCGCCGACGAGATCCTCAAGGAAACGCCCCAACTCCGCCGATTGCGCGAGAAGTTCGGCCACGGCGGCTTCAAGGGCGGGCTGGGCTGAGTCAGACGCCCGTCACACGCTTCCTCAAGAGCGCGTTCACGAGCCCATTCGCTTGCCGAAGAGCAGCCGCACGATCCCCAGCATCCCCGCGAACACGAAGGCCGCCAGCCCGATCCAGAACAGCAGGCCCTCGGGCGCGTCCTGCGCGCCGGCGCGGTCGGCCAGCAGCATGATCGACCCGCCCACGATCAACGCCGCGACCACCAGCGAATAACTGATGTTCCGGCTGGCCCGCTCGAGCTCGTCGGTCACCTCGCTCAGCCCGTGGTGCTTGAGCTGCACGCCCAGTTCCTCGCTGCGCAGCATGTGCAAAATGCCCGCCACCTCGCGCGGGGCCCGCTCGGCCAGCTCGGCGTAGCCCAGCACCGCGCCCTGCACGCGGCGCTTGGCGGCGCGAAAGCCGTAGCGGCGGCGCAGCAGCCCCTCGATGTGCGGGCGCACATGGTCGACCAGATCAAAGCTCGGGCACACCATCTCGCCCACGCCCTCGATGGTCGTGATGGCCTTGATGAGGTACACGATGTCGGCGGGCACGCGCAGCTTGTGCTTTCTGAGTTTGGCGAAGAACTCGCTGAGCAGCGCGCCCATTCTCAGGTCCGCCAGCGACGCGCTCTGGAACCGGCTGATGAACTCCCACGCATCCGAGCGGAACGCCCGGTCGTGCACCATCATCGGGCTCTCGCCGGTCAGCTCGACCACCACGTCCAGCACGCGGTCGAGATCGCCCGCGATCGTGCCCTGCACCAGGTCGGCCAGCACTTCGGCCGTGCGCGGGTCGATGTTGCCGGTCATGCCGTAGTCGATGAAGCACAGCCGGATGTCGCTCGCCTCGCGCCGCATGAGTTCGCGCGTGTCCTCCTCATCGATGGCGTTTGGCCCCTCGACCGGCAGGCCCACGAGCACGAAGATGTTCCCCGGGTGCGGGTCGGCGTGGAAGAAGCCCGCCTCGAAGCACTGCTTGAAAACCACGTCGCTGCCGATGGCGACGATCTCGCGCCGCTGGGCCTCGCTGAACGAATGCTTGTCTTTCTTGAAGTCGCTCAGCAGCACCCCGTCGATCCGCTCCATGCACAGGATCTCACGCGTCGAGTGCTTGGGGTACACCTTGGGAAAGACCACGCGCGGATCGTCCTCGAAGGCCGAGGCCATCCGGGCCATGCTGCGCCGCTCCAGCTCCAAATCAATCTCTCGGCGGACCTGCCTGCGGAACTGGTCGACCACCTGCACCGGGCTATAGCCCAAATCGGCGAAGCGGTGCTCGATGAACTCGGCCAGCGTCGCCATGATCTCCAGATCGGCCTCGATGACCTCCTCGATGTCCGGACGCAAGACCTTGAGCACGACCTCGGTGCCGTCCGCGAGCGTGGCCTTGTGGGCCTGGGCGATCGAGCCGGCCGCCATCGACGCATACTCGACGCGCGCGAAGCTGGAGCGGCCCTCGGGCATCTCCTCGATCAATCCATCGATGTACGGCCTGATCTCACCCTCGGGCACCGGCCGCACCGTGCTTTGCAGCTTGGTGAACTCCTCGGCCCACTCGGGAGGGATCAGGTCGGGCCGCGTGCTGAGGACCTGGGCCAGCTTGACGAACGTGGGCCCGAGTTCTTCCATCGCCTCGCGCAGCCGCACGGCGGTGGGCCGGCGCTGCACGCTCTCGTCGGGCTTGCTGAGCCCGACCATGCGGCGGCCGCGCAGCACCAGCCGATCGAGGTCCAGGTCGGCGATGGCCTTGCCAAAGCCGAAGCTGGCCAGCACCGACACGATCTCCTTGGCCCGCTTGATGTTGCGGATGGTGCGGCCGAGGTTGGCGATGTTGGATGGCAGGTTTTTGGGCACGGCGAGAGGGTAGGAAGTGGCAATGGGCAATGGGCAATGAACTCTTGATCTTGCTCCCTCTCCCTCTGGGAGAGGGCCCAGGTGAGGGTCTTCGAGCGCCAACAATCCCTCGGAGGCCACCATCGAACCCATCGGACCCGGCGAAGCTTTATGGCGCATCGCACACGCCGTCTGGCGTGTCACCTGGCGTTTCGCCCGGCGCAGGCCGTTGCTGTCCGCGTGGCTGGCGTTCGCCTTCGCCGCGTCGGGGCTGCCGTTCCTGATCATGGCCGTTGTGTTCGAGCCCGACGGCCACGGCGCGTGGGTCGTCACGGGCGGGGGCGTCC
>CAYGTM010000298.1:0-3465 GCA_964352795.1 uncultured Phycisphaera sp. | reverse complement strand
TCCGCCCCACGGCGTGCGACACGTTCCTTTTAGGGAGCGCTGGTGTGTTCGGCAAGCTCCGACGCGAGATCATCGTGCCGACGCGCGAGGAGGACGCGCCTCCCGGGCTGAACGAGAGCGGGCCGGACGCCGAAGCGCTCGGGCGTGAGATGCTCGAACACTTCTCGCACGATTCCGATGAAGGGCAGACGCCATGAGCATCCAGTTATGACCACCAAGCACGATCGCCTGACATCTTCCATCGAGCAGGGCGTGCGGCAGGTGCTCTCGCGCGGTTTGCAGGACCCGCGCGTGCGCGGGCTCATCACCGTGACGGGCGTCGAGATCACCCCCGACACCAAGCAGGCGACGATCCGAATCTCGGTCCTGCCGGCCGAGCACCAGACGCTGACGGTCCACGGCTTGCAGAGCGCCGCGCGGCATGTCCGGCGGGAGGTGGCCGACCTCATCCGCACGCGGACCATGCCCGAGTTCCGCTTCGTGGGCGACGACAGCCTGAAGAAGCAGGCCGAGGTGCTCTCGACGCTGGCGAAGGTGCGTGAAGAGTTCGTCGAAGAAGACGCCAGCCAGAACGACGAACCGGCCGGCGAACCCACCAACGAACCTACCGACAAACCTGCCGAGGACACCGGGCCGTGAACCACCCCGTCGCCGAGATCCAGCGCAAGCTCGACGCCTGGCTCGAGGCCGTGCCGCTCGCGCCCACGCCCGACCCGGCCTCGTTATTGCCCGGGGCCATCGATGGGCCCACGGCCGAGTTGGTGTTTTCGATGCTGGTCTGGGAGGCGGGCGTGCCCTGCGCCGTGAGCGCCGCCAGGCGGCTGGCCGAGCAGTTCGTGGACATCAATGAGTTGCGCGTGGCCCTGGTCGAAGAGGTCGAAGACACGATCGGGTTGACCGACGCGCACGCCACGCGGCGGGCCGGGGCCATCATCGACACGCTCTACCAGGTGTTCGACGCGGAGGACGCGGTGAGCATCGACCGCGTTGCGCGGGCGGGCGCGCACGAGGGCCGGCCGTTCCTGGACGCCATCGAGGGCCTGCCCGCCTTCGTGGCCGATCGCGTGTCGCTGCTGGTGCTGGGCGAGCACCGCGTGCCGGTGGACGATCGGCTGGCGTCGCTGCTGGTCGAGCGGGGCATCGTTCCGCGGGAAACCGCCACCGCCGCGGTGGCCGATCTGCTGACGCGGGTGTGCCCGAGCGACCGGGGCAAGGGGTTCTATCTGCGGCTCGAAGCGGCGGCGGGGCGGTTGTGCCGGGCCTCAACGCGCTCGGGGGCGGCACTAGAATCACACGAACGCGGGCCGGGTTTCTGAACGGCCACACCACACACGGCAAGAGCCGAGGGAGACGCACGTGGCCGGACATAGCAAGTGGGCGAACATTCGTCACCGCAAGGCGCGGCAGGACAAGAAGCGCGGCACGATCTGGAGCAAGTGCTCCAAGGCCATCATCGTCGCCGCCCGCCAGGGCGGCGGAGACCCCGACACCAACCTCGCCCTGCGCTACGCCATCGACGAGGCCCGCTACGCCAACATGCCCAAGGACACCATCCAAAGGGCGGTGGACAAGGGCAGCGGCGCGGCCGAGGGCGAGGGCTACGCCGAGATCACCTACGAGGGCTACGGCCCCGGCGGCGTGGCCATCATCATCGACGCCCTGACCGACAACCGCACGCGCACGG
The DNA here is from genome assembly GCA_964352795.1 of uncultured Phycisphaera sp. Classification (GTDB taxonomy): domain Bacteria; phylum Planctomycetota; class Phycisphaerae; order Phycisphaerales; family UBA1924; genus JAHCJI01. The sequence continues at coordinate 1,781 of CAYGTM010000298.1, read as the reverse complement.
TCAACGACCTGCGGTTTCTCTTCAACAAGTCGGGCGGGGGCATGGGCAACGCCGGCAGCGTGGCGTTCATGTTCGAGACCAAGGGCCGGATCTTCATCGAGGCGTCCAAGACCACCGAAGAGCAGCTCATGGACGTCGCGCTCGAGGCGGGCGCGGAAGACATCGAGGCCCCGGAAGCCGACGGCGATGAGGAAGGCTTCTGGGTCATCACCACCGAGCGCACCGACTACCACGCCGTGCGTCAGGCCCTCGAAAAGGCCAACATCGAGGTGAGCGAGGGCGGCATCGAAAAGATCCCCAACGTCATCGCCAAGCCCACGCCCGAAGAGGCCGTCAAGCTCATGAACCTCGTCGACGCCCTCGAAGAGAACGACGACGTGCAGAAGGTGTACCACAACCTCGATGAAGACATGGCGGCGGAGGCGGCGGGGTAAAGCGGTCGTGGCAATGGGCAATGGACAACTGGCAATGGGGTCGGAGTCGGCGAGGCCGGGACGTTCTAGCACGTCGCGCTGCCTCGTGCTCGCCGCCGTCCTGCCGCCACTCGTGATCGCGCTGGGCGTCGTGGCCGGCTGGTTCCTGGTGCATCCGTATTATCGTTCGGATTGGCTCACTCACACAGCGCCGCTCATGATCGCGTCGGCCGTCATCGCGGCTGGTGCCCTGGGCGTGGGCTTGTGGACGCGGGCGCGACCGGGGCCGAGCGCCGCCGTCACGCTGACGCTCCATCTGTTGGCCTGTATCGTTGTGTTCGTGGTAAAGGCGCCGTTGTTCTTAGGGTGAGGCGGCCCGAAAGTCACCATGCCACCCTCCATCGATCCCATTCTCGAAGCGCAGCTCGCGGCCATCATTGAGCGCGGCGTGGGTGGGGGCGTCATGGAAGTGGGCGGCCCCTTCGCGGGCGACGCCGCCGCGCGCCTGGCCGCGGTGGTCGATGGCCCCCCGCCCGAGCAGTACGCCGCCCTCCTGCAGATGGTTTCGTGGGTGCGCGTCGACGGCGAGACCTGGTACGGCTTCGATCAGCCCGACGGCTGGCTGGACATTGACGAGCGCAACCGCGACCGTCGCGCGCTCGGTCGCGTCCTCCCGCGCGATGCTCTGGTCTTCTTCGAGTCGACCTGCCGCGACGTGTACCTGCTGCGCGCCGGCCGCTCCGAGAAGCACCCCACCTCGCCCATCGTGCGTATCGACCCAGAGGTAATGGAGATGTCCTTCGAAGCGGCCAGCGTGGTCGAGTTCCTCCGCGGCCTCGTCGAGGAAAGCTGAGGGCCCGCCACGGGCCATCCCCGTTACACCGTCGGCACATTCTCCCCCGACATCCAGAGCACCACGCCCAGTTGGGCCAGCAGCACGAGCATCTGCACCACGATCGCCGCGCGGGCTGGCCGTTGGGGCGGCCCCTCCGTTTGCCGCCGCCCGCGAGTCGCGAACGCGGTCGCCAGCATGCCCAGCGCGACGGCCATCGCGGCAAGGAGGCCGATCACGAAGACCGGGAGCAGGCTGAACCACGGCCCTGACGGCCTCTTTGAGCACGCCGACGCCGTCCGGCAGCGCTTGCGGCGAGTGCTGGGAAGCTAGGGAGAGTGGACTCTGAACCCCGAGCCCCTCCGATTTTGGCCCTGACACCGCCCATCCAGCCCTGAGATTCCCGTTTTCAGGTGTGAGAATGGTGTTTTGAGGCCTGAGATTGCCGTTTTCACAGGTGAGAATGGCGTTTTCAGCGCTGAGATTGCCGTTTTCACAGGTGAGAATCCCGTTGTCAGAGCTGAGAAGTCGATTTT
>CAYGTM010000297.1:0-3478 GCA_964352795.1 uncultured Phycisphaera sp. | reverse complement strand
GGGCGGGGGCGGGTCGAGCTGGGCGAGCGGGTAGAGCAGGGTGGTGCCCTCCTTCTTGGCGGCCACGCGGATCTGCTGGACCAGCAGAGACGTGAAGGTGTAGAGCGCGTCGAGGGCCTCGTCCTGGGCGTCGACCAGGGCGCGGTACTCGTTCCAGGCCTCCTTGGCGTCGTCGAACTTGCTCTGGGCGTCGCTGAGCAACGCCGAGAGCGTGGTGGTGTCGTCAACGCTGAGGGTGAGCTCGGCGGCATTGGTCGTCCACGCGGCGATGCGGTGGCTGACGAAGTCGAGGGTGCCCTGCTGTGTTTGTTCGATCGTGCTCATGGTGTTCACCATCCGGTTTGATGGGCCAAGGGCGATTGGCGGCCGTCCGCCGTTCCACCCCGTTCGGCCCACACCCGCCAGCCGCTTGTTCCCTGAATCGGAAACCATTTCGCGGCCCGCCACGTTCGAGGGTTTGTGCCGGCGAGAATTGGTCCGGTTGTGCCAGTTGGGCAGCTTTGGTCCGGGTCGGACGGGGATGATGGGCCTTAGGGGCGTCAGGAGGCACAGATCGCTGGAGGTGCTCAAGGCCCGAGGCGCATACACCCTTACGGCCTACTGTCTGGGTTGATCCTCACTCAACTAGTCCCGGCTTGAGGCAAGTTGACCACTGGCCGCCTTCAGAGCGGTGGCACGAACCCGGGAAGCACCGCTCGACCTCTCCCAGCATGGCGGTGTTACCGAACACGGGCTGATGAATACTTGACAGCCTAGTTATCGAACCGATCAAGATCGCCGTCGGTTGCTCGCGAAGAGTCGAATCGATCCAGATCGACGGCGGGCGGATCAAATCGATCCAGGTCGAACGTGGGCTGCTCGAACCTGAACATACCCTTAACATCCAACGGGAACGCCGCCCCGCCGAACTTTGGTTCCTCCAAACTACCCCAAGTTCGGCCAGGCTTGGTCGACCTCATCCGTGAAAGACCATCAGCCGAGAACGGGAGGTGCCGCTGCGAGCCCGTGAAAGTTGTTCCTGATGGGGCGTCGAGTCCATTGAACCATACAGCAAACAACTCGTCTAACCGGTCACGCTCGGCCGATTGGGCCCGAGCCTCGGCGTCGACTCGAGCGCGCCGTAAAGCTTCTTCGCGATGCTGGCGGGCTCTTGCTTCTGCCTCCAGGTCGCGGACCAGGTCGGTTCGGAACCGGGGCAGGGGCTGTGGGTCCGTCGTACGCAGGGGCGTGTTCCACCCGCCGCGCCAGTCGGGCGTGGTGCCATAGCCTCCCGAGGATCCGTTGTACGAACCACGATCCGCGGCGATCATGCCGACGGATTGATCTCCGATTCCCTCAATGAACTTCACAGTGGGATCGGTAAGTACGCCGGCTAGCCCCATTGTGCGGTCGTAGCTATTGCGGAGTTCCTGGATGTATTTCTGCCCAGGCAGCATGGGCCAGACGGTCAGCCCCGGGATGATCGGGTCCGGTACGAGCACGTCGTCGATGACGCTGTTGCCGATGTATTGCTTGAGGTCGCGGTCAAGTTGTGCTTGGAACTCTCGAGAACGGCGTTCGGACTCCCACCGCTGACGTTCCCGGTACTCGTCCGACTCGGCCCGCCGCTTCTGACGCTCTCGCTCGCGTTCGGCCTCCTCCCGCTGACGCTCGGCTTCAAGCCGCTGGGCCTCGCGGCGGCGTTCGGCATCGCGCTCGGCGCGTTCGCGTTCCAGCTGCGCCTCGCGAGCGCGGTCAGCGGCCGATTTCCAACCGTATGCACTGGCCATAACCTCAGCCGTCGTGCATGACATCTTTGTAATGTCGTCGCTGCTATATGTCTTCACATACGTTCGCAGATATGCCTTGGCGCTGCGGCAGTCCCCGCCAGCCTGGCATGTCGAGCACTCGAAGAAGTTGTTCCCGTGTGGGCAAGCACGAAGGTTTTTCTGTGCGAATGCGATCGTTGGCGACACCAGCAATGCCACGATAGCAATGATTATTGACCCGGCCATGAGCGATTTAAGTCTCATTTCTTTCTCGATTCACGCAACTTTTCCAGCGCCTTCTCAAGTGCATCATGCTCCTCGCTACCGTCTCGGAGCCTTTTCATCTCAAAATGTGCGTCAACATGGCCTGCGTCTATTGCCACTTGTAACCACTCGATGGCAAGCTGCGTGCCAGATCGCGCGCGATCAATCCTAAATCCGCTTGGGGTTCCGCCAAGAGGGCTGCGGGGCAAGAAGTAGCTGAGACCAGACTTTGATGAACCCTGGGTGAGCCTACTTCTGCGCGGAGAAAGGTCTCCGGCGTAGAGCATTCCTAACCTAAACATTGCTTCTGGCGACCCTGCTTCGGCGGCCATGAAATACCATTTTTCGGCCTCTGCAGGCAGTGGCTGGAAAAATATCTCGCCACTCTGTTTAGGATTTTTTGGCTTTCTATCATCAAATAGGAATGGCTTTGGCGGCAAACCGTCAATTGGCTTAACATGACCTCGATCAAAAATAACTCCAAGCTGGACCATCGAATCAGTGTCATTCAGCTGAGCGCGTTTGGAATACCAAGCGACGAGTTCATGCTCGGAGACATTGCCTCCATACAAAGAATAGATGTATTCCAAGTCAATGCGCGCCGTACTGAGGCCATGCGACTCCGCCATTCGATACCACTGAACTGCTCTTGAGACATCGTGTTCTACGCCTTCTCCAATACGATACGCCCGTGCCAACTCGGCCATCGCGTCGGCTTGACCTGCCTTTGCTCGTTCACGGTAAACTGCTAATGCCCGGTCGAACCACGACTGGGCATCTCCATAGCGTTCGGCGAGCAGTTCATGTTCATTAATAAGCTTCCCCATAAGTAAGAGCACGCCAGGCTCTGAGGATGTTTCTGCTTCTGGGTGCAGCGTTGAGGCGGCCTTGCTATACCAGTACGCCGCGTTCTGCCGGTCGTCTCCTGGGATTATTTGTCCCCAGTGGTACATGTCGCCTAGCTGCCTCATGGCATCGACGCTGCCCGCGGCAGCTAGGCTGTATGTGTCTCGAGCTTCCTCGCGAAGGTCGATCCAAGCGTCGATCTGCTCACGTGTCGTGAGACGTAGCAGCTCCGCTGTTAGAGACACGTCGGATTCTGTCGCCCGTGAGGTCTGCCAACTTGTCTCAATCATGGCCGCCGCGATCGGAGCCAAGGCGCTGTCACCCGAATAGACAATCGCCCAGCCAGCGGTATTCCACAATTGGAAAGCAGTTGCTTGCTGTAGCGATAGATCACCTAAGTACGGTAGCAGCCGTTTGAGCGCCGCATTGGCCCGCTCCATTCGCTGCGACTCATCTGTTAGCTCGACGAGACTACGTAGATCCAGCTGGGTCGCCCGGATGTCGATCAGGATCCGGGTGAAGAGCCGCTGGGCAGAGTGGCGTTGGACATTCTCGTCTGCTCCGGGTAGGGCTCGCAAGGTTGCTCTGGCGGCGGCAAGCTTTGCATCGTCGGCCAGCGT
>CAYGTM010000296.1:0-3485 GCA_964352795.1 uncultured Phycisphaera sp. | reverse complement strand
TCGCATGAAGCAGCCCACCACGTCCCAGCCCGCTCGCACCATGGCGGCGGCGGCCACGGAGGAATCGACCCCGCCCGACATCGCCACGAGGGCCTTGCGGCCGTGGGCGGGGGGGATGGAGTTCAGGACATGGTCGGGGATCTCGATGGGCACCGTGTATGGTAGAGGACTGCGGCGGGCCCATCCGGGGCCAACAATCGCCCTTTGGCTCGCCCTTGGGGCCCATCGGGGCTCGGCGGGACGGCAGCGGGAGGCACGCGCGATGGCGGATCATCACAAGGAGTTGCCCAGGGGCACGGCCCTCATCGGCCAGTCCGGGGGCCCCACGGCGGTCATCAATCAATCGCTGGTGGGCGTCGTGGAGGGCCTCAAGGCCGGGCTGCACAAGACGGGCCACGTCACGAAGATTCTCGGGATGCGCAACGGCGTGCGCGGGCTGACCGAGGGCCGCGTGAGCGACCTCACCAATATCGACCGGGTCATGCTCGACCGCGTCTCGCACACCCCCAGCGCGGCGCTGGGCAGCACGCGCGACAAGCCCGATGCCAGCTATTGCGGCCGCATCTTCGAGAGCTGCAAGGCGCTGGACGCGCGGTATTTTTTCTATATCGGCGGCAACGACTCTAGCGATACCTGCCGCATCGTCAGCGAGGCGGCGGCGGCGGCCAACTACGACCTGCGCTGCATCCATGTGCCCAAGACGGTGGACAACGATCTGATGGGCAACGACCACACGCCGGGGTATGCGAGCGCCGCCAGGTTCGTCGCGCTGGCGCACATGGCCGACGGCATGGACAACGCCGCCTTGCCGGGCATCAAGCTGAACGTCGTCATGGGCCGGCACGCGGGCTTTTTGACCGCCGCCGCCGCCGCCGCGCGGCACGAGGAGCACGCGGGGCCGCATCTGGTGTATGTGCCCGAGGTCCCCTTCGTGATGGATCGCTTCGTACACGACGTGGCGAGTACCCATGACACACTTGGTCGCTGCCACATCGCCGTGAGCGAGGGCCTGCAAGACAAGGACGGCGTGTCGATCGGGGCCCTGCTGATGGGCGAGGAGAAGGATGCGCACGGCAACGTGCAGCTCAGTGGCTCGGGTGCGCTGGGCGATCAACTCGCCAACCTGCTCAAGGCCAAGCTCAAACCAGTCGGCGGCAAGCCCCCGCGCGTGCGGGCCGACACGCTGGGCTACCTGCAACGCTGCTATCCCGACGCCAGCCCGGTCGACGCCCGCGAGGCCCGCCTGGTGGGGGTGCACGCGGCCGAACTCGCGGCAAGGGGCGAAGCGGGCGTGTCGGTGAACCTCGTGCGAAAGAGCACGATCGGCCCCGATGAGGTGTACGAGTGCGTCGCGGGCCACCAACCCCTGGAAGCCGTGGCCGCCAAGACGCGGCACATGCCCGCGGAGTACTTGAGCGGGCACAACGACGTGAGCGAGAGGTTTTTGCAGTATGTGACGCCGCTGCTGGGGGCGTTGCCGCCGTTCGAGTTGCTGGAGTAGGGCGTCCCGGAGTGCGAGGCCCGGCTGGTGGGCCTTGGCGGCGGGCTGGCAACGTCGGGTATCTGGGGCTGCCACGATCAGATTGATGCCGGTTGCCAAAAATCGGCGTTCGTCAGATGGGCGTTTGTGGTACGATGTTTTTCTAAGGAGATTGCCATGCACCGACCATCACGGGGTTTCCCAATCCGTGTGTTCGCCGCCGCCCTGTGCGTGATGGTGCCGTCGGTGGCGGTGTCCGCCCAGCCGGTCTGCGGCCGGTGGTCGCCCCTGGCCGATGGCTTCATCGGCGGCTTCCCGGCGTCCGGTCCGCGCATCTCTGACATGGTCGCGTTCGACGATGGCACTGGCGTGCGGTTGTACGTCGCGGGCAACTTCGGGGCCGTGCTCGACCCGGTGCTGGGCGAGGTCCACGCCCCGGGGCTGGCACGGTGGGACGGGACGGCGTGGTCGGCCGTGCCGGGCCTGGTGGGCCCGGGCAACGAGTTGGACGGCCGCGCGGCGGTGCTGGAAGTTTGGGACGACGGCACGGGCCCCGCCTTGTATGTGGGCGGGGACTTTACCACGGCTGCGGGCATAGAGGCTAATGGTCTGGCCCGCTGGGACGGCACGGCATGGAGCACGCTGGGCGATCCAGCCACGGCCGGGCTGTTTGGCCGAGTGCTGGCCATCCAACCGCACGACTTCGGCGACGGCGAGGACCTGTACGTGGGCGGAGCGTTGTTCTTCGGGCCTGGGGAGATCGCTCCAGGCGTGTTCCGGTGGAACGGCACGGCGTGGGCACCGGCGGGAGATAACGCGCCGGGCGATGCCCCCGTCTACGACCTAGCCAGCTTCGGGGGCGACCTGTATGCCTCGGGGCCATTCCAGTTTCCCGACAGCGACAGGCCGTCGGGCATGGCCCGCTTCGATGGCGTGTCGTGGTCGGTGCCGGCCGGGCCCGGCCAAGAGGTGCTGAGCATCGAGTTCTGGCCGCTACTGTCAACCGTGCTGGACGGCCGCGACGTGCTCGTGGCCGGAGGTCGGTTCGCGATCTTCGAAGGCGGCGAACCCATTGCCCGCAGCCTGGCGGCGTGGGACGGTGCCCGGTGGATCTCGCTGGACCCCGAACCGCCGGTACGGCTTTTCCAACCCATCGACATCGTGGCTTTTGATGACGGCTCGGGCGAGTCACTCTTCGTCGGTGGTGGCTTGGTCACCCAGGACGACGCCGTCGGCCGTCTGCGGGACGGGGTGATGCGGCCGTTGCCGGGCCTGGGCCGATTCGTGGCGTTTAGCCTCTACGCCTTCGACGATGGCACCGGCCCGGCGCTGTACGCCGGTGGTGACTTCCAAGACTTCCCCGGCGGTCGGACGCTGCTGGCCCGCTGGCAGCCCACGTTGCCCTGCCCGGTGGACATCAACGGCGACTGCCGGGCCGATGTGTTCGATTTTTTGGCCTTCCAGACCCTGTTCTCCGCGGGCAACCCAGCGGCCGATTTCGATGGCGACGGCGCGCTCACGATCTTCGACTTCCTGGCCTTCCAGGCCGCCTTCGACCTGGGGTGCTAGCCGACCCGTCGTGGCAGCGTCACGAAAATACCCTTGGAGATGGCGGGCGTTTGTGGTATGCTGTGCATGAAGGAGAACCCGATGCCCACGATGCCAATCCGCCCCGCTTTCCGTCTCCTCACCGCCGTCCTGGGCGTCACCGCAGCCACGTCGCTCGCCTCTGCCCAGACGGCGTGCGGCACATGGGAGCCGCTGGTCGAGGATCTGTTGGGCGACATCGGCAGTGTCGACACGCGGGTGTCGGACCTAGCCGTCTTCGACGCGGGCGACGGGCCGATGCTGTACATGGCGGGCAACTTCGAGGTGGTGGTCGATCCGGTGTTTGGCGAGGTGCGGGCACCCGGGCTGGCGCGGTTCGACGGGCAACGCTGGTCGGCGGTGCCCGGGCTCGAGGGATCTGGGCTCGAGCTCGACCGCCGTGCGATCGCGCTGGAGG
>CAYGTM010000295.1:0-3501 GCA_964352795.1 uncultured Phycisphaera sp. | reverse complement strand
ACGATGCCCCATGCCCAAACCCATGCCCAACCCCCGCGTGCTGGTGACCGGCTTCATGCCCTTCGGCGGCAGCGATGACAAACCGTCCAAACGGGTCGTCGAGCGGCTGGCCGATGATCCGCCGCTGGGCATCGAACTGTCGACCGGCCTGCTGCCCGTGACGTGGGCGGGCGCATGGCCAGCGCTGGGCGAACTCATGGGTCGGCATCGGCCCGATCTGGTGCTGCTGTTGGGCCAGAGCGGCAAGCGTTCGGCCGTCACCGTCGAACGCTTCGCGCTCAACTTCGGGTGTGGGGGCCAGGGCCGTGTTGCCGACAACAGCGGCGCGTCACGCGAACCCATGGCATTGGTCCCCGGCGCTCCCCTCGCGCTCGCGGCGAGCATCGACGTGGACGCCGCCGTGAGCGCCATGCGGCACGCCGAGTGCCCCGCTGGTGCGAGCCACGACGCCGGCGCGTTCCTGTGCAACGCCGTGCTCTACCACTCGCTGCTGCATTCGACACCGAACCAGCGCGCGGGGTTCATCCATTTGCCGATTCTTCCCGGTCAGCAAGGCGCGAGCGAGGGCGAGCCAACGCTCGATGTGGCTGTGAGCGAGCGTGCCGTGCGCGCGGCCATCGTGGCGCTGTTGGCGTAAGTTCCTTAGATTCAGGTTTTTCGTGACCATCGACGCGAGCCTTCGCTCCTGGTGAAGACGTGCTCCGATCCGAACCACACCAAGGCGGCCGTGTGGCCGCCAGCGCGATCGGAGCCGTCGCAATGCAGGAGCATCCCCATGAAACGCATCGTGAACAGCAAGGTCCTTTGTGGCGCTCTGGCCCTCTCGACGCTCGCCGGCATCGCCACCACCGCAGCCGCCGACGACTGCTGCCGCTGGGAGCTGCGCGTGCAGCGCAAGGCCATCCTGTCGGACAACTTCGAGGTGGAGCTGTGGGCCCACTTCCCGGGCGTTCGCCACGCGTTCGCCGGAGCCACGCTGGAAATCCTCTCGAACGACATCGAGTGGGTCTCGCACGAGCTGTGCGGCCCCATGAGCGTTGGACCGACCGCCTCGCCCGGCATCCCCCTGGTTTCGGGAGACGTCATCGGGATCACCGTTGGCCAGTTGCACTTCCCCGCGGCGAGCATCCTTGCCGAAACCGACAACCCGATCCTGGTCTGGTGCGGCGAGTTCGAGGCCCAGGGCGATGGCTATCGCACGCTGGCGACCAGCACCGGCACCTTCAGCAACTACGTCTCGGGGACCAGCAGCGTCTCCGCACAATGCGACCACGTCCGCGAGGCGTACCGCAGCGTCTTCGTCGGCCCGCTGGTCATCGACGAGTGGTTCGCCTCTCCCTTCGCGGGCACCATCGGGCGGCCCGGCCGGGGCAGCCTGTTGCTCGAGGCCGAAAGCCCGAGCGTCTCCCAGATCGGCGCTGCGATGACGGTCGAGGATGTGCCGTGGGCCCCCGACACGCGCTTCGAGCACACGATCGACGTGGGCGCGCTCCCCGGCGGCAGCCAGGTCGAGTTCGCGTTCTATCCTTGGTGGCTGTGCAGCCCGTGGGTCGGCTTGCCGCTGAACATCGTGCTCGAGAAGCTCGATATCCCGGGTGGTCCGCAAGTCATCGAGCTCACCCCCGATTTTGACGCCGTGGGCGTGCCGCGCGTCCCGATGCGTCTGCTGCTCGAGGGCCGCGAGATCGCCAGCCCCATTCTTGGAGCCGGCGCCCCGTTCACGATCTTCGATTGCTGCACCGAGCTGACCTGGTCTTATGTGCTCAACCAGTTCGACCAACTCGTGCTGGTGCTCGGCTGCGAGTCGCCCTTTGATGTTGAGGTCGGAGGCCGGCGCTACACGGTGGACACCATCGAGCTCGATCCAAGACAGGGCCCGGGTGTGGCCGGCGGCATGGATCGCGTGGAAGTCTTGGCCCGGGGCACGCGCTCGATGACCATCGCCGGCGCGGGCTTCGTGGACGCCACCGGCTGCCGCGCCGATTGCGACGGAGACGGCCGCCTGAGCATCTTCGACTTCCTGTGCTTCCAGAACCTGTTCGCCGCGGGCGATCTGGCCGCCGACTTCGACGGCGATGGCCGCCTGACCATCTTCGACTTCCTGGCCTACCAGAACGAGTTCGCCGCCGGCTGCGCTTGATCCCAGGGCCGGGTCATCTCCAAGCCGTGTAACGCCGCTACGGGCCAGCCCGTAGCGGTTTTTGTATGAACGTGGGGGAGCCGCGCGCCGTGCGCGGTTGCACGAACGGGTTCCGATCAGGAGAGCACACGATGCGTACACAGACCATTCCAGCCATGGCCTTGCTGGCCGTCAGCGCGAGCGTGGCCCCCGTGGCCATGGCCCAGACCTTCGTCGAGGGCGTCAACCACGAGATCCCCCGGGAAACATCCTGGACCGCCACGCGCGGCCATGAGCAGGCCTTCCTCTGGACCGCTCAGAGCGACTTCGACATGGCCCAGATGCTCTGGCACAGCAGCGCCATCGCCGACGGCATCATCCGCCTGCGCGCCAACGACGGCGGCCGACCGGGCGAGATCCTCCGTGAGGCCCGCTTCAGCACCACCGAGATCGGCTGGGGCGGCGGCCTGTTCGATGTCCCGTATGCCGTCAACGCGGGCGAGCAGTACTTCGTCACCTTCGCCAGCGTGCGTGGCGACTACCGAGACTTCGTGGCCGTGGCCCACCCCGACGCCGTCCAGATGCCCTACTTCTGGCAACCGGTCGACAGCGGCGCGTCGTGGAACGGCCCGTTCACCGGCGCTCCCGGCCGCCGGCCCATCATGTTCTACAGCGCCGCCGCCTGCTACGCCGACTTCGACGGCGACGGCGACCTGACCATCTTCGACTTCCTCGAGTTCTCGAACCTGTTCGATGCGGGCGACCTGGCGGCCGACTGCGACGGCGACGGCGGCCTGTCGATCTTCGACTTCCTGTGCTTCCAGAACGCGTTCGATGCGGGATGTGAGTGAGGGAAGAAGGCACTGGGCACTGGGCATTAGGCACTGGGCATTAGGCACTGGGCATTAGGCATTAGGCATTCGGACAGAAAAGACGGAAGCCCAATAGAAAGCGGGCCGCGCAGGCGGCCCGCATTTGTATTCCTGATCCCGAATCCCTAATCCCGAGTGCCTTCCCCTCTTACGACGCCATACTCTCGCTGGTCCCCTGACTCACGATCTGCGGCTGGTTGTTGACGCCAAACCGCACGGTGAAGTAGCCCGGCGACCCCTGCTTGGTGGGGCTCTGGGCGGTCACCCTGTATGTCACATCGCCCGTGCCGTTGGGCACGGTGTCGTCGTCGAACAACCGCTCGGGGACGGTCTTCAGATACACGAAGGGCTGCTGCGACCCCAGGCTGCGCTCGACGATGTAACTCAGCGAGCCCACCCGCGGGGGGTTGGGGCACTTGAACCTGACATCGAGCCCCCCGCTCTGGTCGAGCCCGATCGTGAACAGCACGGGCGTGCCCGGCGCGGGGGTGGGCGCGCGGTCGGCCGGGG
>CAYGTM010000294.1:0-3513 GCA_964352795.1 uncultured Phycisphaera sp. | reverse complement strand
TCGAACTACACCAAAATCCGCGCCGAGCTCGGCCAGTACACCCCCGCCTTGCTCGAAAAGCCCGAGCTGATCGCCCTGAACAAGGCCGACCTGTTCGTCGATGCATACGAGCTGGCCGACACCGTCGCCAGCGTGCGCGACGCGCTCAACCTGACCGACGACGCGAATGTCTTCATCGTCAGCGGCGCCTCTCGCCAGGGGCTGCGCGAGCTGCTCGAAGCCGCGTGGAAGCTCGTCAACCCCGCGGGCAACACTCAGCCCGGCTGGGCCGCGTCGTCGGCCTGAGACACGACGAATAGCCCCAACCACTCGGCGTTGCCTGTGCCCGCCTTCGCGCTCTTGCCCTGGCGCCGTGAGCCCGAGATGGGAGACTTCACCAATCCCTCGCAAGCGAAGCCGAGCGACGCGACCGTTTCGATCGTCTCCTTCGTAATTCGCTCGGCGTCCAACTCGCTCGTGAGGTGCTCGCCGCTCTCATAATGGGGCTTGATCAGGCTTACGACCCGCCCGCCCGCGGCCAACCATCGCGCCGCGGCGGGCAGTGCCAATCGCTGGGGCGTCCAACCCATATCCATCACCACCATGTCCACGCGCTCATCGGGCTCGAAGTGCAGCGCGTTGGCCTTCTCGATCGCGCGCACCCGCTCGTCCCGCCGAACGGCGTAATCGAGAATCCCCTTGGCGGTATCCACCGATATCACCCGCCGCGCGCCGCACGCCAGCAGGCACTGGCTGAACCCGCCCACGCTCGCGCCAAGATCCGCGCACGCCAACCCGTCCACGTCGAGAGCGAACGTGTGCAGCGCGTGCTGGAGCTTGTAGAGCCCGCGAGAAACCACCCGCGCCACGCCCAGCGGCGTCGCGTCGGACGCGTCCGCCGCAGGGGGGATCATCTCACGCCACGCCCACGGGCACGCCCACGATGGCGATGCCCCGGCGGTCGGCCTCGGCGATGACTTCGTCCTTGTCGATCATGATCACGTCGCCGGCCGCCAACGCCAGGCAGCCCGCACCGGCGTCGTGCATGCGCTCGATGGTCATCACGCCGATGGTCGGCACGTCGCTGCGCCGGTCGTGCCCGCACCGCGCGCCCTTGCACAGCGTCCAGCCCTTGGCCCGGCACAACATGCCCGCCCGCTCGATCATGCGATCGGTGCCCTCGACCGCCTCCACCGCGATGATGTCTCGCTCGCGCACCGCCACCGCTTGCCCGATGTCCAGACGCAGCAGATCGACGAGTTGCGGCCATACAAAGTCGATATCCGCCTGCTGCGAACTCGTCGGCTGCCGCGTGGTCATCACCCCCGGCACGGCAAGTTCCTTGGGGATCGACGTGGTTGAATCGAGCAGTTGCACGCCGCAACGCTCGAGCTCGTCGGCGATGGCGCCCAGCACCGCGTAGGACCGGCGATCGTGCCGTAGCTTCTGGTGCCAGGCGATGAGGGTGCGCATGTCCGGCACGTTGCGCACCATGCGCAGCGGGTCGTGCATGAGCTTGGCCTTATCGACCTTGCCCACCATGATGGCGTGCCGAACGTTCCGCCGCGCCAGCGCCCGCCCCCAACCGCCCACGCGAAACAGCCCCACCTCGTGGAAGCTCTCGCACAGTTCGGGCAAATCGGGCTCGTACATGTTCGCCAGGCCGATGCCGTGGATGCGATGCCCGATGTCGCGCAGCCCCTCGGCCACGATGATCGGCAGGCGCCCAGCACCAGCGATCAGGCCGATCGCCGTCGGTGGCGTGGGTGGGTCGGGCAGGATGACAAGCGGTCGAGGCACTCGGGCTTCTCCCAGCGGTGAGCCGGATTCGGAACCAACCATTATTGCGCAATCGAGATGCAAAGGTCGCAATATCCTATCATAGTACAAACGAATGCCGGCCCGCTCAATACCCAACACGCTCCGGGCCGATGCATGGTCCGTGAATCCAAGCCCCAATCCATCGGTATCCGGCAATCAAGGCGATCAGAATGTACGCGCGCCCAGGCCTTGGATCGGCGTTCGCTTCACCTGCGCAGGGGCCTACGTCCGCGTCTATCGATCGCCCGACGCCGCCTGCTACGCCGCACGCTGCCCTCGCTGCGGCATGACCTGCCGCTTCTCGGTGGGCCCGGGCGGCACCAACAACCGCCTGTTTGACGCATCTTGCCGGTGATGCACCAGCATCCAGCCGACACCACCCTCGGCCTCGCGTAAAGTCGGGCGTGGCAAACCTCCCCGGCATCACCATCGGTCGACCAAACGAAACCTGCGCCGCTTCGGGACAACCCCTGAGCCCGGGCGATCGCATCGTCTCACTATTGCTCACTGAGCACGGCGAGGGCTTCCACCGCCTCGACGCCGCCGAAGCGGCCTGGGACGACGGCTGGCGGCCGACGACCGACAGCGAGGTCATCGCGACCTGGCGGGGCACGATGCCCAAACCCAAGGACAAGGGCGATGCCCGGCCGGTGGACGACGAGGACCTAGTCGCCCTGTTCGAGCAGATCGCCGAGCCGCAGGACGCCCAAGCCCTGGAACTGCGATATGTGCTGGCGTGGATGCTCGTGCGCCGCCGCCGCCTGAGATTCGAGGGGCAGCGCAAGGGCCAACTCCGCGTTCGCCGCGTAACGGCCACCGGCGGGCTGATCGACGAGACACCCATCGACGTGGCCGACCCGGGCCTGGACGAGGACCAACTCGAACAAGCCATGGACCGCGTGGCCGGGCTACTGCTGGGCGAACCGGAACCGCAAACCGAACCGACCGGAGACACACCATGAGGCGCGTTCTTGCCGTGTCCATGCTCGTACTGGTTTGCGCCGCGGGGTGCAACTGTGCCTCCAAGCCCGATGGCCCGCTGCCCCTTGATGGCGGTCGCGCGGTCGATCTCTCGAAGTTCGACTACGCCCAGGTCGCCACCGCCATGAACGAACGGGCTGGGCGACTCGAACGATTCTGGGCGGCCACGCTCACGAGAGTGTGGTACATCGGGAAAGAAGGCGAGAATGAAGTCGAGCAACTGGACGGCGATCTGCACATCGTCCAGCCCGACAAGATCGCGCTGAGCCTCCAGAAACTCGGCATCGACGGCGCGGCCCTGGGAGCCAACGAGCGGTTCTACTGGTACATGGACCTCATGGCCGACGACCCCATCGCCTTCATCGGCACGCACGAGAAGGCCGACCCCGATCGCCTGGCACACCTGGGCGTTCCGGTGCATCCGCTCGACCTGCTGATCCTCCTGGGCTTTTCCAGGGTGCCCGACGAGCCAATGAACCCCCAGCAGCCCCTCAATCTCTCGCCCAACGGCGGCCACATCGTGCTGACCGCGCCGGCCCGGTGGGGCATCGTGGAATATTCCCTCGACCCCGAGACGCTCGAACCCGTGCGCGTGACCATCCGCCGCGCGCCGAAGTTGCCGCCGGTGCTCACGGCCGACATGAAGGGTACGGTCCTATTCAACGATCGCATCAACCTCGACCTGGACGCTGTTCGCAGCCCCGCGCGGGTGTTCTGACACGAGGCCGGGCA
>CAYGTM010000293.1:0-3516 GCA_964352795.1 uncultured Phycisphaera sp. | reverse complement strand
CTACCAGGTCGGCCGGTTCCAGGTCCAGGGCCCGCTGGTGGTCGGTCCAGGTGTCCAAACGGGCCTTGGCGATCTCGATGCGGCGAACGGCCAGGTCGTGCTCGGTTGGCATGGGCAAGCTCCTCGGTGTGGGCCCCCAACGGTCCTCGGCGGGGGCCTCGGTCGCGTCTTATGGCCCCACGGCGGGGCCTTTGCCCCAGGTATCGGAAGGTTCTGGGACCGACTTTGGCCGCCGTGGGCGGTTTCTTTCGGGTTTCGGGGCGACGGCGTTCGCAGCCACGACCGGAGTGCAGGGTTTCCCCGGCGTAGCCTCCACCGCCCTGCGGGGAGATTCCACGTCAGAAGGAGCCCATCCATGACCCGCCACCGCAGGTTCCTCATCGCTCTAGGCGTGCTCCAGTTGATCGCTGCGGGCGTCCTCTTTCTGATGTGGATCGCGATGAACGTCAAGGGCCTCGAGAACCGCGTGCACGTGGCGATGGAGGATGGCCTGGGGCGTCTCGTGTCGGCCGGCGTCGTCTCCCAACCGGCCGACGAGGGCGTCCGCCGGGACGCCCGGGGTGCCCTGCACGATCCCATCTTCGATCTCGCCTGGCACGCCGAACGCAAGGCCGTCGTCCCGATCGCCACGCTCGCCTTCTTCGGCTTTCTCACCCTGCTGGCCGGCGTCATCCCCGACCGCCGCCGCGCCCTGCCCCCAGCCGGAGGCTGAGCTTCACGCCGCCCGCGTTCCCAATCGCACAACAACGGTCTCCGCCGACGCGCCCACGAGGTCCCCGCGCACCGGCGTCAACCGGTACGCCGCGCTGCGTGTGCCCATCGGCACCGCGCTGTCGCGGTACTCGCTCGTGCCGCTGGTGCCGATGAGCTCGAAGGTTCCCGATTCGTCGAGCATGCGCCGCACCCGCGTGAAGGCGCGGGCGTGCGGGCGGGGGCGGGTTGCGTCCCACGAGATCACGATCGCACCCTCGTTGTCGATATGTGTGCGCACGTTCGTGGGCATGGGCGGCGCGGGCGTGGGGCGCGGGTCCTTGGTTGCCGGCAGTTCGGCCAGCGTCAGCACGGCGGGATCTTCGTCGCCGCCGGCCTTCGCTTTGATGCTGGCGATGGCGCGTCCGCCCACGCGGCGCAGGTGGTATTCGGTGCGGCGCGCTTCCCTGGCCGCCGCGCGTGCGGCCGATTGCAACGCGCGGTTGCGCTCGCTGGCCAGCTTCGCATCTTCGATGGCGTCGGCGAGCGCCTGCGCTTCGTCGAATCCCAGACCGATGGCCGGGCCGAGATTGGTCCACTTCGAGAGGCGCGCGCCGAAGAACGCGATCACCCCCGCCCGGCTGCGCGGCACCGTCGGCATGGCGCGGAGCCTCCTGTGGCCCCCGCCGGCTCGCGTGCGCGGGGCTCGATACCCCGTCTTCGGCCCGGTGGTGGGGGGGCTTGACCAATTTCGTGCCCCGGCCACGAGAAAAGATGGGAATCCTGGACTCAAAGCGCGCAACGCGGGGCGTGCGCTGCGCGCCGGGGTGGCCAACGCCGGATCCTTCCGGGCCAGACCGCGCAACGCACGCCGTGCGCTGCGCGCTGGGAGCGTCCGGGAACCAACGCACGTGAGCGAAGCGCGCAACGCGAACCTTGCGCTGCGCGCTGGCGCCCTCTTGACGAGCCCCTCGCGTGAGCGAGGGGGCCTCTTGACCTTGGGCGCTCGCACCGCGAACGGGCCCCCCGGCTCACGCCGGGGGCTCGTCAGAGCATCGATCGCGCCAGCGCGAGCACCCCCTCCGGCTTCGCGCCCTTCGCGTCCTTTGCGTTGAGACTCTTGAACGCGAGGGTCGCGAGGGGCTCGAAGGGGGGAAGGGGTGGCCGCGGATGATCGACGCGGCGCGCCAAGGATGGACCATGCCCCAGCAAGGCCGGCAACCCGCACCGCGGACTATCGCCTGATGGCGCTGTGGGCCCGCTACCGCGACGATCGGGGCCAGCCTTTGCGCGCCGGATACCTGAAGAGCGCCAAGGCCGCAAAGCGCGCCGGCGCCGGCACGCGATCGATCGCCGCAGCGATGTGGCGGCTGTACGCCTACGAGGTCGCGTTCTGGCTGGGCTTCAGCATCCTGATGACGGTGTGGATGATCATCCCCCAGTTGCTGGAACCGTACGTGCCGATCATCGTGGGCCTGCCGCTGACGGTTGCCATCCTGCTCGCGGTGGTCTTCGCGCTGGGCCCGTGGGTGGGACCGATGCGTTTCCGCCTGCACCGCCGCGGCTGGCTGGCCCTGGGCTTCTGCCCCGCGTGCGGCTATGAGGTGACGCCGCTGGAACCCGAGGCCGACGCGTGCCGGGTGTGTGCGAGGTGCGAGGCGGCCTGGTCGCTGGACTGCCGCGCGTGCGGCTACCCGCTCAAGGGCCTCGAGCCCGGGCCCGGGGGCGGCTTCGTGTGCCCCGAGTGCGGCGAGTCGTGGACGAAGGATCCGATCGCCGCCCGGAAGCAATCGAGGACATAAACGCCAACGCCCGCTCCAAGGATCCCCCATGCCGCGAGCCACGCCACACCCCGCGTCAGCGGAATCAACACCATGAGGCTCTGGCCACGAGCCGTAGACGACCGGGGCAAGGCGTACGCGTTCGACCCTTCGGCGGTGCTCTCGTGGAAGGAGCGGGCCGTGCGCCAGGACGCCGCGCCGCTGGTGCTCTTCTTCTTCGCCGGCGTGGCGGTGTTCGTCGTGCACGCCGGCCTGCGGCCCATGCTGCCCGCGCCGTGGCGTTGGCTGTTCACGCTCTCGCTGCTGGCCGTCCTGATCTACGCCGGCTCGCTGGCGATCCGCGTCCGCGAGATCGCGTTGCACGGCCGCGCCGCCCGCCGCCGGGGCGTGTGCGCCGCGTGCGGATACTCCCTCGCCGAACTCGAACCCGAGGCCGATGGATGCCGCGTGTGCCCAGAGTGCGGGAGCGCTTGGAAGATGGATGGGGACACGGTCGATGCGCGGGCGTGAGCCGGTGGGGCAAGAATGGATGGTGCCGCGAGCGAACTCTGGACCCGCGTCAGCGGAATCAAGCCCGTGGGGTGCTGGCCGCGAGCGATGGACGGCCCGGGCCGGGCCGAGGGGCCCGAACCCTCGGCCGGACGAACCAAGGAGACCCCCATGACCACCGCGACCCACGCCCACGCCCCGAAGGATTCGCACGCCCGCGCCCGCCTGGACACCGCCGCCCCCGAGGCGTACAAGCGCCTGGCCGCCGTGAGCGCCTGGCTGGGCGAGAGCGCCCTCGACCCCACGCTGCGTCACTTGATCGACGTGCGTGTGTCCCAGATCAACGGCTGCGCCTACTGCCTGAACATGCACACGCAAGAAGCCCGGGCCGCGGGCGAAACCCAGCAGCGTTTGGATATCCTGGCAGGCTGGGACGAGACGGACTTGTTTACCGATGCCGAGAAGGCCGTGCTGGCTTGGGCCGAGACGCTGACGAGGGTCGGAGAAAAACGCGCCCCGCAAGCGTTGTACGACGCGCTGGCCGAACACTTCGACG
>CAYGTM010000292.1:0-3526 GCA_964352795.1 uncultured Phycisphaera sp. | reverse complement strand
GCCGTGCGGCGGGGCTCCATAGCGCAGGGCGTCGAGCAGGAAGCCGAACTTGGCTTTGGCTTCCTCCTCGCCCAGCCCGAGCAGGCCGAAGACCTTCTGCTGCACGTCGCGGCGGTGGATGCGGATGGAGCCGCCGCCGATCTCGCTGCCGTTGACGACCATGTCGTAGCCGTCGCTCAGGACGCCCAGCAGCGTCTGCTTCTCTTGCGGCTTGGCGCTCAGCAAGGCCTCGGCCTGATCGGCCCGCGGCGCGGTGAAGGGGTGGTGCAGGGCGTAGTAGCGTTTGGTCGCCTCGTCGTACTCGAACATCGGGAAGTCGACGACCCACACGAACGCCCACTTGTCCTTGGGGATCAGGTCCAGGTCCCTGGCGATCTTCTGGCGGAGTTCGCCCAGGGCCTTCGAGCAGGTGGTGTAGCCATCGGCGCCGAAGATGACGGTGTCGCCGGGCTTGAGGCCCAGGCGCTCGGTGAGCTCGGCGGTGATGGGCTCGATGAAGCGGGCAATGCCGGTCTCGAAACCCGAGTCGGTCACCTTCGTCACCGGCGCGCCGCCCGCGCCGAACTGCTTGACGAACTCGGCGTAGCCGTCGGTGAGTTTCCGGGTCAACTTCTCCGCCCCACCCGGGACACGGATGGCTTTTACGACACCACCATCGCGCGTGGATGGGTGGCCATCGCCCGTGTTCTTCTCCAGCGCCTGCGCAAAGACCTTGAAGTCGGTCTTGGCCGCTAGATCGCTGATGTCGACCAGTTCCAGGCCATACCTGAGGTCGGGCCGGTCGCTGCCGTAGCGGTCCATCCCCTCGCGCCAGGTGATCATCGGGAACTTGGGCACCTCGACGCCCAGCACTTCCTTCCACAGCGTGCGAGCGAAGGCCTCCATGGTCTCAAGCACCTGCTCGCGGCCGACGAAGGCCATCTCGAGATCGATCTGCGTGAACTCGGCCTGCCGGTCGGCCCGCGGGTCCTCGTCCCTGAAGCACCGACAAATCTGCAAGTACCGATCCGCCCCGGCGACCATCAGGATCTGCTTGAACAACTGCGGGCTCTGCGGCAGGGCGTAGAACTCGCCGGGCTGCTGGCGGCTGGGCACGAGGAAGTCGCGCGCGCCCTCGGGCGTGCTCCGGCACAGGTTGGGCGTCTCGACCTCGATGAACCCCAGCGCATCGAAGAAGTCGCGCGCGACCTTGGTCACGCGGTGGCGCGTGCGGAGGATCTGCTGCATCTTGGGCCGGCGCAGGTCGAGGTAGCGGTGGCGAGGCCGGAGTTCTTCTCCAGGTAAGTTCTGCTCGTCGCCGGGCTGGAAGGGCGGGGTGTCGGCCTTGGCCAGCACTTCCAGCGATTCAACCACCAGTTCGATCTCGCCGGTAGGCAGCTTGGGGTTGGGACCGCCGTCACGCTTGCGGATGTGGCCCTTGACGGCGATCACGTCCTCGGCCCGCAGCCGGTCGGCGGCGGCGACGATCTCGGCCGAGGCGTCCTCCTTGTCAAAGACGAGTTGCGTGAGCCCGGTGTGGTCGCGCAGGTCGATGAAGACCAGGCCCGTGCCGTGGTCGCGGTAGTTATTGACCCAGCCGGCGAGCGTGGCGGGCTGGCCCGAGTTCTCGATCCGAAGCTCGCCGCAGGCGGCGGTGCGCTGGAGGCTGGTCTGAAGGGTGGATGACACGTCTGGCTCCCATCGTTGGATTGCCCGGGCCGACCTGTCCTGGGTCCCGGCTCGGGCGGCAACTGTAGGGGATCGGTGAGCGAGGCCCGAACGCACGCCTGGGCTCTTTACGAAGGTTTCGATTGCGAAGTGCCGCTGAGGCCACCCGGGCGTTTGTTCGGGGTCGGCCCCGGCCGCCTCACTCGAAGCCGAGCTCTTCGAGCACCTCGTCGATGGGGCGGACCGTCTGGACCGGGAGCCAGTGCTCGAAGAGGGGGCGGCGCTCCTTGCCCCACTCGGGCAGGAGGGCGGCGATCAGGGCCGGGCGGCGGCCGACGAAGCGAAGGGCCTCCCAGCGCTCCTCGTCGGTGCCCTCGCGCAGGCGCTGGCGGCAGGCCTCGACGAGCTCGTCGCCCTGGAGCAGCGCGAA
The DNA here is from genome assembly GCA_964352795.1 of uncultured Phycisphaera sp. GTDB lineage: Bacteria > Planctomycetota > Phycisphaerae > Phycisphaerales > UBA1924 > JAHCJI01. The sequence goes on along the minus strand of CAYGTM010000292.1, from coordinate 1,449 downwards.
CAGGGCCGCGTCGCGGGCCCGGGCCACCGCCTCGTCACGCGGCTGCAGCGACCGCAGCGGGGCGAGCAGGCTCGCGGGCAAGGCCGAGTGTTGCGCGATCCTTCGCAGCAGGCGGGCCGCCTCGGCTCGCACGTCCGCGTCGTCGTCGTCGAGCAGGGCGACGAAGGCCCCGCCGTCGCCCTGCCCGCGTCGCAGGTGCGTGAACACGGCGTGCGCCGCCGCACGGCGGACGCGTGGGTCCTGGTCCCGGGCCGCGGCGATGGCCGTGGGCAGCGTCGACGCCGGATCGTGCCGATCGCAGGAGCGGACCGCCGCCGTGTGCTGGGCGAGGGGATCGGGATGGACGAACAAGGGCGGCATCGCCGCGGCGACGCGGGCGCTGAAGGCCGCGTCGGTCGGCGCGTTGTCGTGCAGGGACAGGATGCGAAGGTCCAGCGGGTCGACCGCTTGAGAGCGGCCGCGTGCGTTGGCCTCTTCGATCCGCCGGATCGCGCCCTCGGCCAGCGTGCGCGTATCGGCGGCGCTGTAGTGGATGGTGCCGGTGGTCGAAGGGATGCCGATGCGGCCCTGCACGATGTCGCGGGCGTGGCGGTCGTTCCAGTTGGCGTGCAGGTGGGCGATGGTCGCGTCGGACAGGCGGTCGTACACGCGGCGGGCGTTGCCGAGCACCAGCGGCTCGACGAGGATGGCGATGCCAAGGAAGGCCAGCGGCAGCCACGCGGGCCGACGCTTGCGGCGGAAGAGCCGAATGCGCCTGCGTGCCGCGTGGCCGCACTCGGGGCAGGTGACCGGCTCGTACGCGCCATCCGCACGCTCGACGCCGGGCAGCCCCGCCATGGCGTACCGGCACGCGGGGCACGTTGGCTGGGGAGAGCGCTTGCCGTTGCGAAACAGCAGGAAGCCGACGATGGCGATGGCCAGGCCGACGAAAGAGATGCCGATGCTGATGAGGTCCGCGAGGCTCATGGCGGATTATGGCGCGAGCTCGTGGGCCCAGCGGTCGGTGCTGAAGTCTTCGGCGTCGTGGAGCCAGTCGCTGAACTCCCATTTGTTGAATCCTCGACGATCGAGCCGCTCGAACACGGCTGGCATGGCCTCCGCCGCCCGGGCCGGGTCGTCGCGCCAGAGGTCCCCGAGTTCGCGGATGAAGTCCTCGCGCTCGTCGTCGTCGCCGTGGAGCAGGATGTCGCGGGCGAAGACCTCCAGTTGATCGCCGCGCAAGAGGTGCACCAGTTGCTCGGCCCGGCACTCGCGGGCATACTTCGTGCGGGGTTCGAGGCCAAGCAGCGCGGCGGCCAGGTGGGGGCGATCCTCGTCCATCGCGACGAGGTGGTCGATCTCGGATTCGGTGAGTTGCTGGATGCCAAAGTCGGCGTCATTGAGAAGACGAACATGTGTTTCGCACAGCGCCCGATCGGTGGCATCGGGGAGGTCGCCGGCGTAGGCGAG
>CAYGTM010000291.1:0-3529 GCA_964352795.1 uncultured Phycisphaera sp. | reverse complement strand
GGCCCTGGCCGCCCGCCTGCTGTTCAATCCGGTGGTCCAGGCCCTCCACGAGGGCCCCTTCCACCCCGACGCCCTGCCCCACGGCACGCCGTACGAGTTCAAGCCCATCACCGTCGAGATCGCGAGCCTTGACGACGCCGGCCTCGAACGGCTGAGTCGGGACGGCCACCTCTTTCTGAGCCTGGGCGAGATGCGCGCCATCCAGCAGCACTACGCCACCCTGAACCGCGAACCGACAGACATCGAACTCGAAACCCTGGCCCAAACTTGGTCGGAGCACTGCGTCCACAAGACGCTCAAGAGCGACTACCACTACAACCCCGATCCGAGCCGCGAGCGTAAGCTCGCGGACCCTCTGCGATGGGAAGGCCGCCCCGGCGTCACCACCCACGCCGATGGCTCGATCACCATCGCCAACCTTCTCAAGAACACCGTCGCCGCCGCCACCCACGAACTTATCGCCGACGGCATCGACTGGACGCTCTCGATCTTCCACGACAACTCGGGCGTGGTCGCCTTCGACGACGACTACGGCGTGTGCATCAAGGTCGAGACCCACAACCACCCGAGCGCGCTCGAGCCCTACGGCGGGGCCGCCACCGGCATCGGCGGCTGCATCCGCGACATCATCGGCACCGGCCTGGCCGCCAAACCCATCGCCAACACCAACGTCTTTTGCGTCGCGCCGCCCGACACCACTGATGTCCCCGCCGGCTGCATCCATCCGAAGCGCGTACTGCGTGAAGTCGTCGCCGGCGTTCGTGATTATGGCAACCGCATGGGCATCCCCACGCTCAACGGCGCGGTTGACTTCGACCCGCGCTACATCGGCAACCCGCTGGTCTTCGCCGGCTGCATCGGCCTGATCCCGCGCGACAAGATCGGCGGCGACGCCCAGCCGGGCGACCGCATCATCGCCCTCGGCGGGCGCACGGGGAGGGACGGCATCCACGGCGCGACCTTTTCGAGTGCCGAGTTGAGCGATACCCACGCCGACGAGTTCAGCCACGCCGTCCAGATCGGCAACGCCATCGAGGAAAAGAAGGTCCTCGACGCCATCCTCCGCGCGCGCGACGAGGGCGATCGCCCGCTCTTCAGCGCCATCACCGACTGCGGGGCTGGCGGCTTCTCCAGCGCTGTCGGCGAGATGGGCGAGAAGCTCGGTGCCCAGGTCCAGCTCGACCAAGCCCCCCTTAAGTACGCCGGCCTCACCTATACCGAGATCTGGATCAGCGAGGCCCAGGAACGCATGGTGATGGCCGTGCCCGAGGCCAACGTCGCGGCCTTGCAGGCGATCTGCGACGAAGAAGGCGTCGAACTGGCGAATCTTGGCCACTTCGGCACGCCGGGTTCCGAACTCATCCTGCGCTACGGCGACCACGAGGTCGGCCGCCTGCCGATGGAGTTCGTCCACGGCGGCATCCCGCGCGAGACGCTGCCGGCGGTGTGGCAGCCGAAGACCCCTCACCCCGGCCCTCTCCCCGCGGACGGGGAGAGGGAGCAAGACGTGCGTGCGAGGCTGCTGTCGTTGCTCGCGCGCCCCGACATCGCCAGCAAGCACTGGATCGTCCGCCAGTACGACCACGAGGTGCAGGGCAACACCGTGCTCAAGCCGCTGGTTGGTCCGCCTGCCGAGGATGGCGCGAGCCGCGGGCCGGGCGATGCGTCGGTCATCGAGCCGGTGCCCGGCACGGGGCGCGGCGTGGCGATCGGTTGCGGCTTGCAGACGCGGGTTGGCGATCCCGACCTCGGCGGCGATCCGTACCTCATGGCGCTGGCGGCTATCGACGAGTGCGTGCGCAACCTGGTGTGCGTTGGCGCAGATCCGGCACGAATCGCCATCCTGGACAACTTCTGCTGGCCCGGCGTCAAAGACGCCGAGAGTTTGGGGCACCTCGTGCGCGCGGCCATCGGGTGCTACGACGGAGCCAAGGCCTACCGAACACCCTTCGTGAGCGGCAAGGATTCGCTCAACAATCAGTTCCGCACCGACGACGGCACGACGATTCGCATCCCGCCTACGTTGCTCATTACGGGTCTTGGCATCGTCCACGATATCGAGAAGTGTGTGACGAGCGATGCCAAACAACCCGGCAACGCGATCGTGCTGGTCGATGGCTCGGCCGGTTGGCGCACACTCACGCACGGGCCGAAGGCGGCGGCTGGCGTCGCGCACGCGATCGAGCAGGGCATCGTCCGATCGGCCCACGACGCCAGCGACGGCGGCGTGCTCGTGGCGCTCGCCGAGATGTTGATCGCCGGCAGCACTCCTGAGGCGCCAGTCGGTGCCTCGGTCCAAGGGGTGGGGGGTCTTGGCGGGCTCGATCCGTTCGAGGAGCTGCCGGCCCGGTACCTATTGGAGGTCGCGCCGGGTGAGGTCGAGCGGCTGTCGTCGCTGCTCGAAGGCGTGTCTTGCACGGCGATCGCGGCTCTGGATGCTTCCGGCTCGCTGAAGGTCGGGCAGGCGACCCTGGATGTCGAAGAGATGGCACGGGTGTGGCGAGGGCCCTTGGACTGGTGAGCGCATGAGAGAGCCCGGGCGTGCGCCCGGGCCTCGTTGGGACTGGTGGATCATCTCAAAAGATCATCGGCGGGCCGGCGCGATCGCTCGCGCTGGTGCGGCCCTCGATGAACCGGCGCTCGCGCTCGGTCATCACGCCCAACGGGCTGACGATGCCCAGGTGGGCGTTGGCGGCGCTCAGACATCGCCTGAACAGCCGGCACAAGCCAAGGAAACGCACGAGCTTCCACAGGCCCTTGACCATTGAGATCAGGCCGATCGCCGTGGTCAGCACGGAGATGATTGGCGGCCAGGTCTCGGCGACGCGTTGCAACGACAGCATGGCGAACCTCCTCGAAACCGCCGGCGCGCACGCCGACGATGGGATGGCGGCTATTGGACCGCGCACCATGCGCGGCCCGACAGCCGGAATGTGTGGTGAGGGATGCCGTCGCGGCGTCAATCGCGGCGACGGCGGTACAGCACGCTCATGGCGCGTCGTGGCGCGCCCGGGCGGCGATGGGTTGGGATTCCTGGTGCCGGATCGACCGGCCGAGCGCTACGCGAGTTGTCGCGGATCGCGGGAAACAAGCGTCGAGCGACCGAGCACCGTGGTGAACAGGTTGGTCTTGATCATCAACGCCCCCTTTCTCCCCGGGGCCTTCTCGGCCACATCGGGTGATTGTGTAAGGGCGAACACTATCGGAGGATTTGATGCAGTCAAATCAATGCAACAAAAACCCCGGCGATTGGCCGGGGTTCGGAGGGAGGCTCGCTGGGGTGGGCATTCAAGCCGCGACCACCAGCAGGGTCAGGATGGCGACCGCCAGGAGGAGCCCTCCAAGGGCCCAGCGGGTGGCCAGGTGGAGGCTGCTGGCGGTCGTGACGGGGGCGGTGATGATGTTCTTCATGGTGAACGCTCCTTGACTGGATTGCCTAGAAACGGGATCGTACAGTTCGCTATAGTGTAACTTGTACGCTATTGAGTGTCAAGTGTTTGCAATAGAGAACTATTCGATGGCCAAGACT
>CAYGTM010000290.1:0-3538 GCA_964352795.1 uncultured Phycisphaera sp. | reverse complement strand
ATCAGGTGGGGCATCACGTTCTCGCCCTGCTGGCAGGCCGTGCGGATGGCGTCGAGCGCCCGCTTGGTCTCGTCGGCGTTGCGGCGGCTCTGGACGTCCCTCAGGCGGTCGCTCTGGGCCCCCTCGACCTCCGGGCCGATCTGGAGGATATCGATGGGCCGGCCCTCGCTGTCGTCCTTGTACTCGTTCACGCCCACGATGATGCGGTCGTGCGCCTCGCACTCTTCGCTGAAGCGGTAACTCGCCTCGGCGATCTTGCGGCGGAAGTAGCCCTGGTGGATGCCCTCGACCACGCCGCCATACCCGCCGGTGGGCTTGCCGTTCTCCTGGCCCTTCCACACACCGCCGCCCATCGCGTCGATCTCGCCGATGTAGTTCAGCGCCTCGGCCTCGACCTCATCGGTCAGCGCCTCGACGAAGTAGCTGCCGCCCAGGGGGTCGACCGTGCGCGTCACGCCGGTCTCGTGGGCCAAGATCTGCTGCGTGCGGAGCGCGACCGTCACGGCCTGCTCGGTGGGCAGGCCCAGCGTCTCGTCCATGCTGTCGGTGTGCAGGCTCTGGCAGCCGCCCAGCACGCCCGCCATGGCCTGGTAGGCCACGCGCACGATGTTGTTCAGCGGCTGCTGCTCGGTCAGGCTGCACCCGGCCGTCTGCACGTGCGTCTTCATGTACCACGACCGATCGCTCTTGGCCCCGTACCGCTCGCGCATCATGCGGGCCCAGATGCGCCGGGCCGCGCGGAGCTTGCAGACCTCCTCAAAGAACTCGTTGTGGCTGTTGAAGAAGAAGCTGAGCCGGGGCCCGAAGCTGTCGATGTCCAGCCCGCGCAGCAGGCACGCCTCAACATACTCCATCCCATCACGCAGCGTAAAGGCCAGTTCCTGCGGCCCGGTGCTGCCGGCCTCGCGGATGTGGTAGCCGCTGATGCTCACCGAGTTCCACTTGGGCATGTGCTTGGCCTGGAACTCAATGGTGTCGACGACCAGTTTGACGCTGGGCTCGGGCGGATAGATGAACTCGTTCTGGGCGTGGAACTCTTTGAGGATGTCGTTCTGGAGCGTGCCGCCCAGATCCGCGATCTCGAACCCGCGCTGCTTGGCCATGCCTAGGTACATCGCCCAGATCACCGCCGCCGGCCCGTTGATGGTCTGGCTGATGGTCACCTGATCGATGGGGATGTCGGCGTACAGCCGGTGCATGTCCTCGATGGTGTCGATCGCCACGCCGCACTTGCCCACCTCGCCCACGCTCAGCGCGTCGTCGCTGTCGCGGCCCATCAGCGTCGGCAGGTCAAAGGCGGTCGACAGCCCGGTGTTGGCCTTGGTCTTGGTCGTCTTGCCGGCGTTGAGCAGGTACTTGAACCGCTTGTTGGTGTCGTCGGCCGACCCGAAACCGGCGAACTGCCGCATCGTCCACAGGCGGCTGCGATAGCCCTGGGGGTACAGCCCGCGCGTGTAGGGATACTGCCCAGGCTCGGCGATGTCGCGGTCATAGTTCTTGAGCGAAGTCGCGGGGTTATCGGGCCCATACATCTCGTCGAGCACGATGCCCGAGATGGTGACGGCGGCCGGGTCGACGGCGCCGTGTCCGTTGGTATCCAGGCCCGTGCCGGTGATATTGGTGTTCGCGGTGGTCATGGTCGTCTCCACGGGCCCGTAGCCGGGCCGGGCGGGCAGTAGCTCTCTCTCCGAGATCCGTTCTCAAGTATACGTCCAAGGGCCGCACAGCCCGGGCCACCTGCGGGCTTCCGAGCGGGTGCAACCGACCGGCTCCCAGTTTGTACATCTACCCCGAAGGCCGCGCTGGCGTGCCCGAAAGGAGATGGGAAGTGAAGAAAACGTTTTGCATTTGTGCCTCTGTCCTAGGAATCACGACGACGGCCTTGGCTCAGGCGTGGCAGCAGGAAGCCAGGCTCCAACCCAGCGACGCCACGCAGGGCTTTGTGCAGTTTGGTACAGCCGTGGCCCTGCACGACAACATGGCGGTCGTGGGCTCGCTGTGGTGGGATGGCGTGGGCGACGACAACTTCGGCTCAAGCGTGCGAATCTACATGCAGGAGTTTCCAGATGACACATGGCTGGAGGCGGCAAGGCTTGTGGCGCCTGAGGAGGCGGTCTTTGGCGACAACGAGTTCGGGGCCGCCCTCGCGATGAACGAACATTGGTTGGTGGTCGGCGCGCCGCGCCACGGCCTAACGGTCGACGACCTCAGCGGAGCAGTGTTTGTATACGCCAGAGTGGGGGATGACTGGGCGTTTCATTCCAAGCTAACACCCAGCGATGGTGAACCAAACGACCAGTTTGGCACAGCGGTCTCTCTGCTCCAACACACGATTGCGATCGGAGCTCTGAATCATGATCCTGGGATCACGGATGCCGGTGCGGTCTATGTGTTCTCGCTCGAGGACAGCATCTGGGTAGAGCAACAGAAGCTGCTTCCCCCGAGTGCCACCGAGAATGCCCGGTTCGGAAACTCGCTCGCACTCGATGATCGGGGCCTGATCGTCGGCGAAGTTTCTGGCGTTGTGGACGAGCGTCGAAGTGGTGCCGCGTATTGGTTTGAGTCATCTGGCGGCATGTGGACTTTGGTGCAACGCGTCATCCCGCCGATCGTGGGCAACGCCTTTGCTTTCGGAGCGTCCGTGGGGATTCAGGACGCTCGGATGGTGGTCACTGCCCCTGGGATCCGTTTCGGCGGCCTCGATACCGGGCGTGCGTTCGCCTACTCCTACGATGGGACCGCATGGTCGCACGACCAGACATTCAATGATCCCACCAAAACGAGAGGGTTTGGCGAGTCCCTCGCTATGGAGCATGACTTGCTGGCGGTCAGTATCGTCGATGGAACCGACGGTGGTGCGATTGCGATGTTTAGGCTTAGGGACAATGCGTGGACCGTTGTTGATCGACTGCAAGCCAATGACGGAGCCATTGGCGATGGCCTGGGTGCTGGTCTGGCCATTGATGCTGGTCGTGTCATGGCGGGTGCAAACGGAGTCGATACTGACTTGAGCAATCTTGGCGCCGCCTACATCTTCAACCCCAACACCTGCCCCCCCGACCTCGACGCCGACGGCGAGCTCACCATCTTCGACTTCCTCGCCTTCCAGAACGCCTTCGACGCCATGGACCCCGCGGCCGACTTCGACGGCGACGGCGACTTCACCATCTTCGACTTCCTGGCCTTCCAGAACGCCTTCGACGCCGGCTGCCCGTAAGACGCAACGGCGGGCGAGGGGCGCGCGTATCACTTCCGGCTCCATGCCACAGGAGGAAGAACACCATGCGAACGCTCGCACTCGCCGCCGCCCTGTCCATCCCCGACGCCGCACTGGCCCAGGACTTCTCCTGGATCAACCACGAGGGCGACGCCGCCCTCGAAGCCACCGGCTTCGCGTCCAGTGCCGTGCGGATGCCCGACTCGCTCCGCATCGCCGCCGACGACTTCACCATCGACACCCCCACCACCACCACGATCACCGAGCTCGTGTTCTACTCGGTCTGGATCGACCCGCCCGTGATCCTGGGCGGCGATTGGT
>CAYGTM010000289.1:0-3558 GCA_964352795.1 uncultured Phycisphaera sp. | reverse complement strand
TGGACGTGCTGGCCGATGCCGACCCGACCGCCGCCGTGCTCGAACCGGCGCAGGACGAATCGGTGCTGGCCACCGCGACGCTGCCGATGGTGGGCGAGGGCCGCGACGACCTGGGCTTGGTATCGGTCGTGCTCAACGCCCAGCGGGCCACGCCGCCCGCGGGCAGCCAGGGCGCGCCGCCCGAGCCCGCCGGCGAAACCATTGAGGTGGCGCGTTGGAGCGACACGACCGCCCCGCTCGAAGCCCGCGCGGCGGCGGTGGTCGAGCTGTCAAGATTCGACCTGACCCCGGGCGAGGAACTCCTCATCACGACGCTCGCCACCGACCTGCGTGGGGGCGAAGCCACCACCAGCGCCACGCGGCGCATCCGCATCATCGGCGAAAGTGAACTGGTCGAGCAGTTGCGCGCCGAGATGGCCGCCGTCCGCGAGAGCGCCAAGCGGCTCGATCGCGCGCAGGGCGAGGTGCTCGACGAGGCCGTCCAACTCGGCGAAGCCCGAGCGGCCGACGACGACCGCGATCTGGCGCGCCAGCAGGGAGATCTCACCAGCCAGCTCGCGCGGCAGGCCCAGACCGTGCGCGAGGTGGCCGATCGGGCCGAGCGCAACGCGCTCGACGAACCGGCCCTCGACGAGCTCGTGCGCATGGCGCAGGAACATCTGAACGCGGCGGCCGAGCAGTCCGATCGGGCCCAGGCATCACTCGAGGAATCCGACGAGGCGCGGAACCAAGGCGAGCAACAACAGTCACGCGACAACGCCGAACGCGCCCAAGAGCGTGTGCGCGACGAGCTGGGAGGGCTGGTCGGCCTGCTCTCGCGTAATGAAGATGAATGGCTCGCGCGGCGTGACCTCGATCGGTTGATCGAGCAACAGCGCGAGCTCCAACAACAAACCGCCCAGGCCGAAGCCCAGACGGCCGGTCAATCGCTTGAACAACTTTCTCAGCAGGATCGCTCGCGCGTGGAGCAGATCGCCCAGCGTCAGGCCGAGCTCGCCCGGCGCGCGCAGGAAGCTCTGGATCAGTTGGCGGATCGCGCCGACGCCATCGCCCAGAGCGATCCCGCCCGGGCCGAGACCCTGCGCGAGGCCGCCGAGCGTGGGCGCGAGGGCGAGGCCCCGCGCGAGATGCAGCAGGCGTCGCAGCAGGCCCAGCAGAACCAGATGTCGTCGGCCCAGCAGAGCCAGCAGCGGGCGCTCGACGCGCTCGAAGACGTGACCGAACGGCTCGACGAGGCCGAGCAGGACCGCGACAAGGAACTGCGCCGCGTGCTGGCCGAACTTTCGGCAGCGATCGAGGCGCTCATCGCGCGCCAGACCACGGAGATCGGCCGACTCGAAGCGGCCCAGAACACACGCGCCTTCGGCGGGCTCGATACGGCGATGATCGGGCTCTCGCGCGATACCGCGGCGCTGGCCCAGGATCGGGCCGCGAACGACGAGGCGCTCGCGGGCATCGCGCGCACGCTGCTGGACGCCGCAGAAGCGCAGGACTTGTCGATCGTGGCCCTGCGAGCGAGCCCGATCGACGACGCCGAGGCGTTGCGGCGCGAGCGTGAGAGCCTCGAACGATTGCAAGCCGCCCTCGACGAGGCCAGCGCCCTCGACGAGCAGGCCCGCCAGCGCGAGTTGCAACGCCAGCGGCGCGAGCTGCGCAAGGCGTATGCCGAAGCGCTGGCCGCCCAGACGGCCCTGCGCGACGAGACGGCCTCGTACGCCGACCAGGAGCTCTCGCGGCGGCAGCAGATCCTCGTGCGTCGGTTGGGTGATCGCCAGCGGAAGTTGCACGCCGAACTCGACGACGTGCGCAAGACCACCGAGGGCCTGGATGAGGCCACCGCGTTCAACTTGGCCCATACCCGCGTCGATCGCGCGGCCGAACGGTCGGCCGAGTTGCTGGGCGAGGGCACGGTATCGGGCGACACGCTGTATTCGCAAGACACCATCGCCACGGTGTTGCGCGGCTTGATCGAAGCGCTCGACAGCAGCACGCAGCGGGGCGAGCAGGAGTTTGCCCAGGGCAACCAGGGCGGGCAAGGTCAACCCGGGGGGCAAGGCGAGGACGAAGGCGTCGTGCCGCCGATGGCCGAACTGCTCTTGCTCCGCACCATGCAGGTGGAAGCGGCCCAGATGACGCGCGCCATCGATGACGGCGTGCTGGGACAGGAACGGCTGGCCGAGGCCGGCCTGTTGCAACGCGAACTGAGCGAGGCGGCCAGCGAACTGGTCAAGCGTTTGAGCGAGCAGCAAGGACAACCGAATGGGCCGGGCGGAACACCGCCGCGATGGCCGCTTGGTTTCGGCGTGCAAGAGGCGCAGCCGAGCGAGCCCGCCCAGCGAGAAGACCAGCCCGGAACTCATCCGGACGACGAACCGACGCTCGACGAGTTGCTCGGGCTGACCAACCCGGGCGACGTCAGCGAACGGCCGGACGGTGAGGATCTTGATCGCGAGCTCGAGGGCGGGCTGGCCGGCGCGTTCCTTCGTGCGGTGGACCTGATGCAGCGGGCCTCGACGCGACTGAACGCCGCCGGCGGCACCGGGCTGGCCACGCAGCGCGTGCAGGAAGAGGCCATCGCGGCCCTCGACCAACTCATCGAGCAGGCCCGCAACCAGCAGAATCAGCAGCAACAACAGCAACAGCAGCAACAGAACCAACAGCAGCAGCAACAGGCACCCCAGCAGCAACAGCAGCAGGGCGAGCAGCAGCAGCAGCAGGCGACCGATGATCCGCAAGGCGTGCAGGGCCAGCCCCAGCAGGGCGGGGCGTTGGGCGACGAGGCCGCCACGGGCGCCACATGGGGCGCGCTGCCGCCGCGCGTGCGCGAGGCGTTGCGGCAGGGATCTTCCGATGCCTACAGCGCGGTGTACCGCGCGATTACCGAGGCGTATTACCGGCGTCTGGCCGAGGAGGCGGGGCGTTGAAGCAATACATGCGGCAAGTGATGGCAGGCGAGTACGAGCCCCTCGCGCGAGCGAGGGGAATGGGCATGACTCGTCGCCAATTCCCCTCGCTCGCACGAGGGGCTCGTCAGTCGGCGTCGTGGGGTATTGCGCTGGCCATGCTCTTCAGCTCGGCAGCAATCGCGCAAGAGGCACCGATCTCGCTGCCGATGGAAGAGATCACGCCCGAGCTCGACCAGAGCGTGGCGCTCGGGCTGGCGTTCATGGCCAGCCAGCAGAACCCCGACGGGTCCTTCGGTGACGGTGCCTGGGGGCGGGGCGTGGCGGTCACCTCGCTGGCGGCGCTGGCGTTCATGGCCGACGGGCACATGCCCGGGCGCGGTCGGTACGGCGAGCAAGTGCGCAAGGCGCTCGACTATGTGCTCGAACGCTCGGGCGAGAGCGGGCTCCTGGCCGACGACCAGGCGCCAAGCCCAATGTACGGGCACGGGTTCGCCGCGCTCTTTCTGGGCGAGGTGTACGGCATGAGCGGGGGCAGCGAGGCCCAGCAGGAGCGGCTGCACGAGGCGCTGGTCAAGGCCGTGCGATTGATCGAACGCTCGCAGAACGACGAGGGCGGCTGGCGCTACAACCCGGTGCCCTACGACGCGGATGT
>CAYGTM010000288.1:0-3568 GCA_964352795.1 uncultured Phycisphaera sp. | reverse complement strand
CTCGAAACCATCGAGTCGGCCATCCGGGCCGCCGAGACGGGCCACTTGGTGTTCGGCACCCTGCACACCACCGGTGCGGCCAAGACGATCGACCGCGTGGTGGACGCTTTCCCGGTGAGCCAGCAGAACCAGATCCGCGTCCAGCTCTCGACGGCCCTGATCGCCGTGCTCAGCCAGGCATTGCTCAAGCGGGTCGACAAGCCGGGCCGGATCGCGGCCTATGAGTTCCTGCTGGTGACCCCGGCTATCGCCAACCTGATCCGCGAGGGCAAGACGTTCCGCATCGACTCGTCGATCCAGACCGGTGCCAAGTTCGGCATGCAGCTCCTTGATGACCACCTGTGGACCTTGTATACCAAGGGCATCATCAGTGCCGAGGAGATGGTCGATAAGGGCAAGGATCCGGGTGCCCTTCGTGATCGCGTGCATCAGGCGGGCAAGACGATCGGCCGTCCAGAGCTCGACGAGGATGACGTGGGTTGATCTGCGTATCCGGGACAGAATAGCATTTTGTTTGGATATCGGCCGTTTCAAGCGATTGAAATGGCCGAGTATCTATTTGTCTAGCATTCACTTGGACCGAAAATCGACGAAGTTCCTGGCATCCGCCGACCGTAATGGGCGAAGATATGGATGTGCCCGGATGTGCGGGTTGGTAGGGCTCTGATTTTCGGGATTCACGAAGGACATCGGCATGGCCACCATGAATCCAGAAGAACTGAAGGGTCGCAAGATCGGCCGCGTGCTCACGAAGATGGGCAAGGTTTCGCGAGAGCAGGTTCACGAGGCCCTGGCCATCCAGCGGACCCGCAAGAAGAAGATCGGCGAGGTGCTGGTCGAGCTCGAGTACTGCACCGAGGCGGACGTTCAGGCTGCCCTGGCGGGCCAGGCCGGCATGGCGTACCTGGACCTTACTGGGAAGGAGATCTCCGCGGGTGCGATCGATGCGGTACCCTCGGAGAGTGCGCGGGCGTACGGGGTTATCCCGATCGAGTTCAACCAGACCGCGCGGCGTTTGACCATTGCGATGAAGAGCGCGAACAACTTTCGCGCCGTCGACGACTTGCGGCTGTTGTTGGGGTTGACCGTCGAGGCGGTGGTGGCCGACCCCGCGCAGATCGACGCCCTGCTGGCCAAGCACTACGCGAAGGCCGAATCGGTGGTCGACGTGGTGGGCAACCTGGCCAAGGACAGCAAGTTCGACGCTCTGGCGGGGCACAGCGCCGATTCGATCGACCTGGATGCCATTGCGTCGGCGGCCAGCGACAACCAGGTGGTGAAGCTACTGAACCTGGTGCTGTTGCAGGCCATCAAGGACAAGGCCAGCGACATCCACTTCGAGCCCTTCGAGCACGAGTTCAAGATGCGGTACCGCATCGACGGCGTGCTCTACGAGATGGTTCCGCCGCCCAAGCATCTTGGCCCAGCCATCACCAGCCGCGTGAAGGTCATGGCCAACCTGGACATTGCCGAGCGTCGCCTGCCGCAGGACGGTCGCATCGAGCTCCAAGTGGGCGGCAAGCCCGTGGATATGCGTATCGCGGTGCTTCCCACCATGCACGGCGAGAGCGTGGTGATGCGCGTGCTCGATCGCTCGAACGTGGAACTGAATCTTGAGCGCATCGGCTTCCGCGAGGACGATTTGGCGCGGTTCCGGGCCTTGATCGAGAAGCCCAACGGCATCGTGGTGGTGACCGGGCCCACGGGCTCGGGCAAGACGACCACGCTGTACGCCGCCCTGGCCGAGCTCAACCGCATCGAGACCAAGATCCTGACGAGCGAGGACCCGGTGGAGTACGACATCGACGGCCTGTGCCAGGTGCAGGTGAACGACGATGTGGGCCTGACGTTTGCCAAGGCGTTGCGGAGCTTCCTGCGTCAGGATCCCGACGTGATCCTGGTGGGCGAGATCCGCGACCTCGAGACGGCCCAGATCGCCGTGCAGGCGTCGCTGACGGGCCACTTGGTGCTGAGCACGCTACACACCAACGACGCACCCAGTTCGATCGTGCGTCTGGTGGACCTGGGGCTCGAACCCTTCCTGCTGACGGCGACGATCGAGGGCATCGTGGCCCAGCGCCTGGTTCGCAAGATCGCGCCCTCGGCCCGCGAGGCGTACGAGCCGGGCGAGGAAGAGCTGATGGAGCTCGGTCTTCGGCCGAGCGACGTGGCCGGCAAGACCTTCTACCGGCCTCGCAGCGACGCGGAGTACGGTGGGTACAAGGGTCGCATGGCGTTGTTCGAGATCATGACGATGGACGACGTGATCCGCGACATGATCATGCGGGAAGAGAGCCTGAGACTGGTGCGCGAGCACGCGCGGACGCGCGGGATGCGATCGCTCCGCGAGAGCGGGTTGCTGGCGATCTTCGAGGGGCAGACCTCCATCGACGAGGTGGTCCGCGAGACATTGGTGGAAGAGTAGATTCGGATCCGGCCCTTGAAGGGCATTGGGCATGATCTAGCCGCGGCCGGATGGTTCGCGGATTCAGGAGTTTGACGGCATGGCAACGTTCACCTACGAGGCTCGTGACGCCCAGGGCAAGATGCGCAAGGGCACGCTGGAGGCGGCCACCGACGAGGAGGCCATCGGTCGGCTGAAAAGCCAGAGTTTGTACCCCACGGCGGTGCGCGAGCAGAAGGTGAAGAAGACCAACGCGGCGGAGGGGCCGGCGGTCAAGAAGAAGCGCGGCGGCGGGATCGTGCTTTTCGGCAAGGTCAAGAAGAAGCAACTGACGCAGTTCACGCGCCAGCTCTCGACGTTGCAGGACGCCGGCCTTCCGCTGCTGCGGAGCCTCCAGATTCTCGAAGGGCAGGCCAAGCCCGGGCCGTTGAAGAACGTGTTGATCGACCTGACCGACGAGGTGCAGGGCGGTTCGAGTCTTTCGGAGGCGATGGCGCACCACCCCAAGGCGTTCGATCGTTTGTTCGTGAAGATGATCGCGGCCGGCGAGGTGGGCGGCGTGCTGGACGTGATCTTGCAGCGCTTGGCCGAGTTCATGGAAAAGGGCCAGCGTCTGAAGCGTCAGATTCGCGGCGCGCTGGTGTACCCGATGGTGGTCGTGTTCGTGGCGGTGGTCATCCTGGTCATGATCATGGTGGTCATCATCCCGCAGTTCCAGAAGATCTTCGAGGACTTCGGCGTCGAACTTCCGTGGCTGACGGTCTGGCTGACCGACACGAGCCTGTGGATGGCCGGCCGGAATCCGGGCCAGGTCGTGCCCGGCGCGGTCATCTTCGTGGGCACGATCATCGGCATTCCCTTTGCATGGAAGCTGATCCGCCTGGCCAAGCCTGGGCGGGCGTTGACGGATCGGATGGTGCTGTGGACGCCGGTGATCGGCAACGTGAGCCGCAAGTCGACGGTCGCCAAGTTCACGCGGACGCTGGGGACGCTGATCTCCGCGGGCGTGCCGATCCTCGAAGCGATCCGCATCACGGCCGATACGTCGGGCAACGCCGTGTTCGAGAAGGCACTGCTGAAGGTTCACGACGCGGTGCGCGAGGGCGAGAGCTTCGCGGTGCCGCTGCGTGAGAGCAAGACCTGCGAGCCCATCGTGGTGAACAT
>CAYGTM010000287.1:0-3574 GCA_964352795.1 uncultured Phycisphaera sp. | reverse complement strand
GCTCTTTTTTCTGGGAGATTCGCACGCTATGGCCATCCGCATCGGCATCAACGGTTTCGGACGCATCGGCCGCCTGGTCTACCGCATCGCGGCCCAGAGCCCCGATGTCACCGTCGTGGGCGTCAACGACCTGGTGCCCGCCGACAACCTGGCCTACCTGCTCAAGCACGACACCATGCACGGCCGCTTCCGCGTCGATGGGAAGCTGGCCGAGGTCAACGTCAACGACGCGGGCTTCACCGTCAACGGCGAACAAACGAAGGTCTTCGAGGAGCGCGATCCCTCGAACCTCAAGTGGGGCGATCTTGGCGTGGACGTGGTCATCGAGAGCACCGGCTTCTTCACCGCCGGGCCCGACGCGCAAAAACACATCGACGGCGGCGGCGCGAAGCGCGTCATCATCAGCGCCCCCACCAAGACCACCGACACCGTGCCCACGCTGTGCTACAAGGTGAACCACGAGCAGTACGACCCCGGCAAACATAAGGTCATCTCCAACGCGAGCTGCACCACCAACTGCCTGGCGCCGATCTCGAAGGTCATCGACGATAACTTCGGGCTGGCCGAGGGGCTCATGGCCACCATCCACGCCGTCACCGCGACCCAGCCCACGCAAGACGGGCCTTCCAAGAAGGACCTCCGCGGCGGCCGCAACGGCTACATGAACATCATCCCCGCCAGCACCGGGGCGGCCAAGGCCGTCACACTGTGCCTGCCGCAACTCAAGGGCAAGCTGACCGGCATGAGCTTCCGCGTGCCCACGGCCGACGTGAGCTGCGTGGATCTGACCTTCAAGACCAGCAAGTCCACCAGCCTCAAGGCCATCAACGAGGCGATGAAGGCCGCCGCCGATGGGCCCATGAAGGGCGTCCTGGCCTACACCGAGGAGCCGGTGGTTTCCAGCGACTTCATCGGCGACGCCCACAGCAGCATCTACGACGCCGAGGCGGGCATCGAGCTCAACGACAAGTTCTTCAAGATCGTGAGCTGGTACGACAACGAGGCCGGCTACGCCAACCGCTGCGTGGACATGGCGCGGTACATGATGAGCCGGGAATAAGGCCCGATAGCGCGACGAATCGAATACACGATCGAGCACGATCCAAGCCCTTCTCGTAGGAAGGGTTGGATGGCTCCATGCAAAAAGCCCTCACCAATGAGGGCTTGAGATTCATGGGCACAGCTGACACATAGTGCTGATCAATACACGCGGCTGGGCTTGGCCTCGACCTCGGGCACCTCGATGATGGTCGGGGTGACCTCGATCACGCGGTCGACGCGGCTGGTGGCCTTGTCGCCGCCGATGCTCAGCTTGGCGCGATCCTCGTAGCTCAGCTCCTTCTCGCCTGTGGCCAGGCTCTCGAGCTTGGATTCCTGCTCGGCGCGGACCTGGGCCAGCCGGTCCTTCACCTGGTCGATGCTGTGGGCCTTGTACGGGCCGAGCTCGTCGAGGGTCTGCTGGCGGGCTTCCATCATGTCGATCATCCGCTCGTTGCGGGCGATCGCGTCGATCTGCTGGTTGAGCCGCCACAGCTCGCTCTGGAACTGGGTCCGCTCGCTCTCGAGTTTGGCCAGCAGGTCGGTCAGACGATCGCGCTGCTTGCCCAGCAGGTCGATGTCACGCGAGATGGACTGCGACTCGGCTTCATAGGCGTCGCGCGTCTTGGCGATCTGGGTTGCCTTGGCCTGCGCGTCGATCAGGTCCATCTTGCTGCCGTTGAAGCTGACACGCACGATGGCGCCGTGACCGGCCTGGGCCCGGGCATCCTCGGCTCGGGCGAACAGCCCATGCATGGCGTCAAGATCCGCTTCGGCGAGCTCGACCACGCGCTCGGCCACGGCGAGCTCGCGCTCGTACTCGGACGCCTGCGTGTCGAGGGTGGCAAGGTCTTGCCGGACGCGGGTGATGCGCTCGGGATACTGGCTCTCGAGCTTGCGGAGCTGGGCCCGCATCTTGACCGGGTCATCGATATTGCGATCGATGGTATTGTTCACGGTGTCACGGGCCTGGGTCAGGGCCGCCCCGACGCGCTCGGGACCGGCCACGGCGATCAGGCCGCCGCCCACGAGGGTCCCGATGACGCCGACGCGAATGATGGTCTTGACGAGTGGCATGTGCCGACCTCCTTAAGCGTTCGTTTGCCGGCTGGCTCATGCCCGCCGGTGAGCGTCGGCCCTTCCCTTCGTGGGCCGCACGCTCGGTCACCTGGGTTGTTGGGAAGCCGCCCCGCCGCATTTCACTCCAAACCCCCAAGCCACTCGCAAGCCACCACCCAAGGCGACCGATCCGAGCGGAAGCGGGCCTTCCCTTCTCCCAAAGAGCCCGATGACGACGCCGGTGGCCATTTTCCGCACTGCCGGGCCCGCCAGCGCGTCATAATGGAGGGGGGCGAGCGTTCCATCGCCCCCGCCGAGCCGAGGACTCAGGGGAATCGCGGATGCTTCACTCTGTGACCACCGATTTTATCGGGCGATTGCGAAACAACGACCAGGCCGCCTGGTTCGAGCTGTGGGAAACCTTCGGCCCGGTCGTGCGCACCCAACTCACCCGCTGGGGCAAGGGCCGCATCGGCGTGGAGACCGTCCGCGACCTGTCCCAGGAAACCCTGGCCGCCCTGAGCGATTCCATCGACCGCTACGACCCCAGCCGCGGGGCCCGCTTCAGCACATGGCTGCTGGCCATTGCTAAGCATGTGTTGGGCGACGAGATCGACCGCCGCATGGCCCAGAAGCGTGGCTCGGGCAAGAAAGCGATAGCCCTGGACGAACGCTGGGCCACCATGCCAACGACCATCGGCGCCGATGCTGAATATGAAGCGTCGGTCTTCCGAGCCAAGATCGAGGCCGCCCTGCGGGCGGTCGAGCACGAGGCCGAGTTCGTGGACTTCTCGATCTATCGCATGCGCGTGCTCGATGGGCTGACCGGGCGCGATGTGGCCGCCCAACTGGGCGTGAGCGAGCCCACCGTCAGCCGTCGCCTGGCCAAAGTGCGAGACATGGTCCGCGTTCGCTCCAAGGCCATCGTCCAGCAGTTCAGCTTCACCGAGGACGAACTAGGCGAGGCCGCGCGAAACGGGCTCGACCTGAATCCGACCAAGGCTGACGACGATCTGTTCGACGAGGCCATCGCCGAGATCTACCACCGGCAGGCCGAGTTGCGCCAGAGGGACGAACAGGCCGCTCTCGAAGACTGACCGGGTCCCCTCCCCCCGGTCCGTCAGGAGGCTCCGATGACCACCCCGCTGCTCGTGATCCTGGCCATCCTGCTACTCATCCCCGCGGCCGTCGTCATCATCATCTACACGATCAAGGCCTTCACTTTCATCGTCAAGCGGGTGTTCGGCTTTGTCTTCGGCATGGCGGGCGACCTGCTGCGCCTCATCGGCATCATAATCACCGTTCCCATCCTGAGCCTGCTCGTCGTGGCCAACATCGTCATCGGGCGCTGGTCGGCGGCCGGCCACTTCGGCAAGGGCGTGGCCGACGAGGTTCGCACTTTCGGCGCCGCCCTGTACCGCCTGGTCATCGGCCACCCGGCCCGGCTGCTGTGCCTCACCGCCCTCACCGAGGGGCT
>CAYGTM010000286.1:0-3600 GCA_964352795.1 uncultured Phycisphaera sp. | reverse complement strand
ATCCCAAGCCGTCCCTGAGCGATGTAAAGCCGACAGATGGCACCAGTCGCCTGGCTTCACGCATGACGTTGTATTGCATGTTCCAACAGACGATCGCAAGAGATCGAGGCTGGATGTCTTCGAGACAGGCCAGTTGCTCGTGGGCGAACTCCATCGCGTGCGGTGGGTGCCACCGGAGGGCGGGATGCCTGGGATGCGACAATGCCGCACGTGGGCCCTGGTGGGGCCACTCAGAATGAGGGACGCCAGCCCAGAGCACGAACGCGAATGCGGGCGCCCCCACCAACGCCAACGGCACCCATGCCAGGCCCGCGCGTTTTGAAGGCCACAACGCCACGGCGATCGGAGCGGCACCGAGGGCTAAAGCTGGCATGTGCAGCCGCGGCAACCAGACCTGCCACTTCACGGTGAACACGAACAGCGCGAGAGCCGCGAACGCGCACGCCCATGAAACAATGAGCAACCAGGGCCTTCCCGCTGGCGGCGTGCCGAATGTCCACCGCAGGGCCAGAACGATCGGAAACACCACCATCAAGATCACGAGTACCGTTTCCGGGACGGTGCTGAGTGTGCCCACGTTCTTGGACAGCGAGAACGAGGACAGCCAACTCGTCTTTGGATCGTCGACATCCCACCCCATCGAAGCGTGCCAATCACGAATCTTGTCCTCGAACACTTCGGCATGTCGTGCATCGGCCAGTGGTACATGCGAGGCCAGATGCCGCACGACATTCGAGGCTAACGCGGGCGGATCGTGGCGTTCCATGGACAAGCCGAAGCCGCCGTCGGCTCGGCTCAAGGGGCCCAGCGGCGAACCAAACACATCAAAATTTCGGGCCGAATGTCCCAGTACCATGATCAAGGCAACTCCGGCAATGACCGCTCCGCGCCAGAGCGCGCCGACGCGGTACTGATAGAGAAAACCCAAGGCGATCAAGACACAAACCGGGAACATCAGCATGAATGCGCTGGTCTTGGTCATGGCACCAATGCCCAACGCGAGGCCGATCATGACGGCAGAGATGATCCCGCACCGTCGTTGCGAGAGGCACTCGAGAGCCAGCCAACCGAGAACGACCGTCGCGAACGCCAGCAATGGATCGTTCTTCGATGTCGCCGAGAGCATGAACATGGACGGCTGCGTGGCGGCCAGCAGCGCCGCAAGTGGGGCCGCTCCGGGTGCGCCGATGGCTCGACACGTGAGGGCGGACGCGAGCACCAGCAGCGCGTACGCGAGCCATGAGGGCAAATGCACGAACACGTCCCCCCCGGTCAGAAGCATCGTGTGCATCTGCAGGTACTCGGCCAAGGGTGGGAACTGGATCTCTCGTAAGTCCTCGGTCGGGTAATGCGCCACCCGGCCCATGTCCATCCACATGATCTGCCGTGGGAGGTGATAGCCTAGCGCATCATGCTGGTTGACCGGCACGCACATCGCCAAGGCCAGCGTGAACAAGAGTAATCCGCCTACGCCAAGCCACAACCAAAAGCCCGCGGTGGAGAGCCTTCGCCAGCTTGTTGGGATTATCGGCTCCGTGGGTCGCGAGTCAGCGGCAGGCCATCGCGCGATCACCGCCGCCAGCACCACCACGAACCCAACCCACACCCCCACCACTGCCCATGGCTGTACCAATGAAACCAGACTCAACACCTCCGTCACCACCGCCACGAATCCACACATCAGCAACCCGCCAACCACCAACCCCGCCGGCCAATCGCTCGGCATGCCGCCACGGTGCAGCAGCCGCCGCGCGAGGGCGGCAAGCAGCACGAATGCGGCTATGGGCAGGGCGATCAGGGGCAGCATGTCGACTCATCGGGTTCGGGCGGGTCGGTGCGGACCTCGCCTTCGGGCCTGGGTGTTCGGGGAAAGCAGGGTCCCCAGTAGGCAACCCGATTGTAGCCCCGCTGAAGGTTACTTCTCCCGCGCCTTCACCCAAGCATCCTTGAGCGTCACCGTACGATTGAACACCGGGCTCGCCGCCGTTGTGTCGCGGTCGAGGCAGAAGTACCCCAGCCGCTCGAACTGGAATCGCTCGATACCATCCTCGAACGAGCCTGTGCCGGCGCTGCGTTCCTTATCCGTTGTCGGCCAGTGCGGTTCGAGCATCGCATCTTCGATTTCACGCAGCGAATCGGGATTCACGCTTTCCAGGAAGCTCCATTCGTCACCCGCGTTCTTGGGCTTGCGGTCGGGCTGCTCGACGGTGAACAACCGATCGAACATGTGTACCCGCGCCCGCACGGCGTGCTCGGCACTCACCCAGTGCAGCGTGCCCTTGACCTTGCGCACGTTCCCCTCGGCGTCGGGCGGCGGAGAATCGCCCCCTCGCGTCTGGGGATCATACGTGCAGATCAACTCGACGACCTCATCGCCTTCCTTCACGACATCCACGCAGGTGATCCAATACCCATATCGCAGCCGTACCTCGCGCCCTGGTGCCAAGCGGAAGAACTTCTTGGGCGCGTCTTCCATGAAGTCTTCTCGCTCCACATACATGCTGCCCGTGAACGGCACCCGCCGCACGCCCGCATTGGCATCCTCGGGGTTGTTGCCCGCGTCCATCCATTCCGTGCGGCCGGCGTCGCCGTGCTCGCCCCAGTTCTTGATGGTCACCTTCAAGGGGTCCAGCACGCACATCCGCCGCGGGGCGCGCTCGTTCAGGTCGTCGCGCACGGCGTTCTCGAGCCGCCCGATGTCAATGAGCGCGTTGAACTTGGTCACCCCGCCCTCGTCGCAGAACGCTCGGATCGCCCGGGGCGTGACGCCTCGCCGCCGCAAACCACTGATCGTGGGCATCCGCGGGTCGTCCCACCCCGAGACATGCCCGCGCTCCACCAACTCGCGCAAGCGTCGCTTACTCGTCACTGTATAACTCGGGCTCCACCGAGCGAACTCGATCTGCCGCGGGTGGGCGATGGGCTTGGGATTGTCCGTGTTGATCGCGTCGATGAACCAGTCGTACAGCGGGCGGTGGTCCTCGAACTCGAGCGTGCAGATCGAATGCGTGATGCCCTCGAACGCGTCCTCGAGCCCGTGTGCCCAGTCGTACATGGGATAGATGTGCCACTTGGAGCCCGTCCGATGGTGCGGCGTGTTCACCACGCGATACATCACCGGATCTCGCAGATTGATGTTGGGTGACGCCATGTCGATCTTCGCACGCAACACGCGCGTGCCGTCGGCAAACTCGCCACGCTTCATCTTCTCGAACAGATCGAGATTCTCCTCGACCGATCGATCACGAAACGGGCTGGCCTTTCCGGGCCGGGTCAAGGTGCCACGAGTCTCGCGGATCTGCTCGGCCGACTGCTCATCAACGTACGCCAACCCTTTGCCGATGAGGTTCTTGGCCATTTCTTCCATGCGATCAAAATACTCGCTGGCAAAGAGCACCCCGGCGGTCGGGTCGCCATCGACCGCCCCCGGCCAGCGGAATCCCAGCCACCGCACGTCGCTCACGATCGCGTCGACGTACTCCTGCTCTTCCTTGGCCGGATTCGTATCGTCGAAGCGCATGTTGCACGCCCCGCCGTACTTGGCCGCGAGCGAGAAGTTCAGGCAGATGCTCTTGGCGTGCCCGATGTGCAGGTACCCGT
>CAYGTM010000285.1:0-3607 GCA_964352795.1 uncultured Phycisphaera sp. | reverse complement strand
CGCCCGCGGCGTCCGGCGCCACGCTCGCGGCGGCGGGGGGTGGGGCGGGCGCGGCCGGGGGGGGTTGTGGTGGTGGGGCGGGTTGTGGGGGTTGTGGGGGTGACGGTGCTTCGGGAAGCATCCGCACCGGCACGCCCTGCGGGAAGATCACCTCGCGCGATTCGTCGGGCATCGAGATGCCCTCGCTGGTCAGCGTCGCCTTGGCCAGCCGCATGGCCGAACTGCCCACCTTGAGGATGCTGTGCCTGGTGCCGTCGATCCAGTAGTACGCCCGCAGGTTCACCGTCGACGCGCCCAGTTGCTCGACGAGCACCAGCGGCTCGGGGTCGGCCAGGACCGCCTGATGCTCGGCCAGCATCGCCCGCAGCACCTCTTGCGCGTGGGCGATGTCGTCGTCATAGCCGATGCCCACGGTGAAGGTCAGTCGCCGCTTGGGGTTGGCCGTGAAGTTGCGGATCGTGCTCTTGTACACCGTCGCGTTGGAGATCTGGATGTGGTTGCCGTCGAAGTCGATCAGCAGCGTGCCGCGGCTGGTGACTTTCCGTACGACGCCCGTGTTCCCGTCGACCTCGATGACATCGCCAAGCCGGAACGGCCGCTGCACGCTCAGCAGCAGGCTGGCCAGGAAGTTCTCGGCGATGTCGCGGAACGCGAAGCCCAGGACCAGGCCGATGATGCCCGTGCCGCTGACCACCGTGAGCGCCACGCGCGTCATCCCGCTGATGCGCAGGGCGATGTAGATGCCCACGACCAGCACCACGACGTACACGACCTTGCGCACCACCCCGCGCAAGAGGTCGCTCTCGGTGCTGCGCCCCACCAGCGGCCCGGCCAGCCGCTGGGCCAGCGAGGCCGCGACGAACGACAGCACCAGCACCACGAGCCCGACGGCCAGCAACGGCGCCATCGCGATGGCTTGGCGCCACATCGCCAGCAACTCGCGTCGTGCGGGCTCGAGCGTCCAGATGGGCCCCTGCTGCACGGTGATGTTGTTCACCACCGCCACGACGCCCTCGGTGCGCCGGGCAATGTCCCCGGCCAGCGTGCGCGACTCCTCGCGCAGCGTCGAGCCGGTCAGGAACACCACGCCCTGGCGCGCCTCGACCGAGATCGATGAGAAGCGCTCGGTGGCCTGCAGCACGCCTCGCAGCCGCTCGATGATGCGACCGTCGTCGACACGGTCATTGACCTCGACCGCCTGCTGGCTGGTCACGACCTCGCGGGGCTCTTCCCCGTCCACGGGCGCGTCCTGCTCCTGCGCGATCACGGGCACGACGCACCACAACACCATCACGGCCCATGCGACCGGGAGCACTCGTCTTGTCATGGCGGTAGCTTAGGTGTTCTTGCCGATCAGGAAGTAGATGATCATGCCGATGACCGGCAGAAGCAGAACGACGAGAACCCACAGCACCTTCCAGCCCACACTCTTGGCCGCCCCCAGGATGCTGATGATCGCGATGATGTCCAGGATCAGGACGATGAGGCCGATGATGCCATATTCCATGGTGAGACTCCCAAGCCATCTTCAAGACATGCCGCAGCAAGTCCACGGCACGCTCAGAATATGACGGCGTGGATGAAGCCATCCCGACGCCCGGTGTGAAACGCCGCTCATACTCCGGGTAAGCTCTTCGGGCGTCCCTCGTTCTTGAGGAACTTTCGCGCCTCGCCCATCGTCGCCTCGTCGATCAGCGGCCTGGCCACCCCCCGATCGCCCATCTTCAGAAGCCAGGGCGAAGACTCGTCCGCGTCGCTGAAGCGCCCGTCGCCGTCGGTGTCGCCCAGCAGTTGGAAGTACAAGTACTCGCGCTCCCAGTCGATCCACGCGCGCACCACCGTCATGCCCTCGGGCGTCACCACGCGCGGGTGGCGCGCGTCGCCGTCGGCCATCCACGCCCGCCGCGCGTCCAGGCTGTCGAGCATTCCATCACCATTGGTGTCCTCGGTCGTCGCCAGATACAGCACCCATTGCACGCTCCGGTCGCTCGACCTGGGCGGCGTCAGGAGCACGACCGAACTGATGACGCCCCTCCGATCGAGCAGCATCCACCGCTCATCGCTGGATAAATCCCGCCCGAAGGCGTTGTGCCAACGCACGCGGCTGGCGGCGTACGACGCACCGTTGCGCGTGCCCATCGCGGCGTTCTCCAGCCACGTCTCGTGTACGCGATCCATGCTGTCCGACGTCCGCGACGCGCGCCGCCTGTACGGATCGTCCGACTCGAACCACCCCTTCTCGTTCTCCATCACGAAGGGCACCAGCACCACCTCGTGCCCCGGCAGCCCGATGGGCCGCTCCAGCGCCGCCCGCCCCTGCACCGCCTCCCCCATCGTGGTGGGCGAGATGGTCAACTCCTTGCTCGCCGTCGGCGTCTGGCAGCCGGTCAGGCCCACGATCACGATCCCACAAAAGCCAATCAACTTCCCGCGCATGGCATATCTCCTGGTTCTCCCCTGAAGTGATGCGAAAAGGAAGACCACGGAGCGCAATGCAGCTAAGAAACCCCGAACAGCCGCCGCTCCACGCCCTCGACGAGAGCGTGCAGGATCAGCATGTGGATTTCCTGGATCCGATCCGCCGTCGCCGCCTCCACAGGCACCCCGGGCACGATCCATTCCAGGTCGCACACGCCCGCCAGCTTTCCGCCGTCGCGCCCGAGCAACCCGATGGTCCGCATCCCAATGCCCGCCGCCGCCTCGACCGCGCGCGCGATGTTCGCCGAGTTCCCGCTCGTGCTCAACGCCACCAGCACGTCGCCGGGTTTGCCGAGCGCCAGCACGCCGCGCGCGAATACCTCGTCATACCCGTAGTCGTTCGCCACGCAGGTGATGTGCCCGACATCGGTCAGGCTCACCGCCGCCAGCGGCTTGCGGTCCTTGCGAAACCGGCCGGTGAGTTCCTCGCAAAAATGCATCGCGTCGCACGCCGACCCACCGTTGCCGCACGCCAGCACCTTCCCGCCCTCGCCGAGTGATTCGGCGAGCAGGTCCGCCGCCAGCTCGAGCGTCGTGAAGTTCCGCCCGTCCGCCAGAAAGACATCGAGCGCCACCTTCGCATTCTGGAACGCTTCGATCACGATCGGCTCGCCTCGGCCAGTTCGACAGCCTCGCCGGCATCGACTTCTGTTGCATCCCCGCGTTTCATGTGCGCCAGCGCATCACGAAGCTTGGGCCTCTCGCCATCGGTTGTTGCCGACGAATCCACGGCCGTCGCGCTCAGCCGCCCATCGGCGCCGACCTGGTCGAACCGCACGCCAACGCGCGTCGACACGCCACGCTCCTGCATCGTCACGCCGTGCAATCTGTCGCACATCGCCATGGTCTTCTTGTGGTGCGTGATCACGATGAAGTTGCTCTTGACGCTGAACTGCTTCACCACGCGGCTGAAGCGGTCGACGTTGGCATCATCGAGCGCGGCGTCCACCTCGTCGAGCACGCAGAAGCAACTGGGCTTGCTCTGGAAGATCGCCAACAGCAGCGCCACCGCCGTCATCGCCTTCTCGCCGCCGCTGAGCTGGCTGATCGATCGCGGCTGCTTGCCCGGCGGCCGCGCGACGATCTCGATCCCGCTCTCGAGCAGGTCCACCTCGTCGCTCACCACCTT
>CAYGTM010000284.1:0-3620 GCA_964352795.1 uncultured Phycisphaera sp. | reverse complement strand
CTCGAGCGCGCGGGCGTCGATCAGGTGCCGGGTCGTGGGCGTCAGCGGGCAGTGCAGCGTCACGATGTCGCTCTCGCGCAGCAACCGATCTATGTCCACGAACTCGACGCTGAGCGCTTTGGCCTCATCGCTCGGCCGCACATCAAAAGCCAGCACCCGGCAGCCAAAGCCAAGCAGGATCCGGCAGGCCGCACGCCCGATTCGCCCGGCCCCCACCACGCCCACCGTTTTGCCCTTCATGTCAAAGCCCATCAGGCCCTCGAGGGCAAAGTTCCACTCGCGCACCCGGTTGTACGCCCGATGGATCTTCCGATTCAGGCACAGCATCAACGCCACAGCGTGCTCGGCCACCGCCTCGGGCGAATACCCCGGCACCCGTGCCACGGCGATCCCCAGCCGCTCGGCGGCCTCCAGATCCACCTGGTTGAACCCCGCCGCCCGCAGGGCCACGAGCCCCACGCCCTGCTGATGGAGCGTCTCGAGCACCGCCGCGGGGGCCTCGTCCTGGCTGAAGATCACCACCGCCCCGAAGCCCACCGCCAGCCCCGCACTCCGCTCACCCAGGCGCACGTCGATGAATTCGAGCTCATGCCGCCCGCCGTTGGCCTCTTCCAAGGCCCGCTCGTCGAACGCCCGCGTGCTGTAGACCAATGCCCTCATGCACCATTCAAGCGCCCGCACCTGCCGACAACCACCCACGGCATGACCAAATGAAAAACCCGCGCCATCCATTCCGATGACGCGGGACCAAGAAACCGTGCTTCAGCCCTCGGCCTTACGCCAACTCGCTCACGATGCCCAACGGCACGCCCAGCGTCCCGAACGAACCCCCGAAGAACTGGTCCGTCCGGCCCTGGTACGCCACGATGCCGCTCGAGCTCTTCACCGTGAAGCCGTAGAACACGCCCGAGGCCCCATCCGCCTGGGCGGCCTGGAAGCGCGTCGCGCTGATGAAGCTCCGCAGGTTGAACTCGCTCACCCGCGACCCGCCGGCAACGCGACGGAACGTCTCTGTGCTGCCGTCGGTGAAGCGGAAGGTGATCTCCAGCAGGTTGTCGTTCACCCCGGGGTTATACACGCGCAGGTACTCCTGCACCTGCCCGCCCTGAAGCGGCGCGAAGCCCTCGCTAAAGGCCCACAGGCTGTGCGCGTCGGTCGCCGTCGAGCTCGACAACGCCTCGCCCAAGCCCCGCGTGCTCGAAGCCACCACCACCGCCTCGGTGCTGTCGTATGTCACCCCATACGCCGTCCCCACCGGGAACAGCGGGATGTCGCTCACGTTGATCTGGCTCACCCGACCCGAAGCGACCTCGACCGTCTGCCGGATGGCCCCGCCGGACGCGAAGATGAACTGGATATTGACGCTGGCTTGGTCCGACGAGGGATTGAAGATGCTGATCGTCTCCGAATCGCTCGTCTGCCCGACCTGACCCTCGGCGATGGCGCCCTGCGTCGAACCCAGGGTGGGCTCGCCCAACTGGGCCGAACCGCCCGAGGCATCGAAGCTGCTCGACGCCGCCACGATGGGCTCGGTTGCCACGATCGACACGCCGTACAAGCCCGGCTGGATCACGCCTGCAAGCTGCCCATTCGCCAGTTCGTTGTTGAAGTTCCACCCACCGCGGCGGTAGCCCTCGAGCGTGTACACCAACTCGACGGGCTGGCTCGCGCCACCGCCACCCTGGCCGGTCAGCGGGAAGAGGAACAGGCTCACCTTGGTCACCTCGCCCGTGGTGTTCTGGAACGTCACGAAGTCGCTCGAATCCTCGCCGATCGACACGCTCGCGAAGCTCCACAACTCGTTGGCGGTGCCGCTGAACGCCTCACCCGTCGAGAACCCGAAGTCGAAGTGGCTGATCGTCGCCGCAACGGGTACCGACGAGCGAATCTCGAGCGCATACGGCGTGTTCTTGAACACCCCGTCCGCCTGCCCGCTCACCGGGTTGAACACGTTCGTCGCGCTGCCCTGGGCGAACAGTTCGGGCGTGGTGATGGTCAACGCATCGGGGCTGCGCGTGTTGGCCGCCACCGTGCCGTCGAAGATCACCTGATCCCGAACGCCAACGTTGGGGTTCTCGTACCGGGCGATCACCACCACCCGCGCGTCGGTCGTCGTGAAGTTGGTGATCGGAACGAACGTGCTCGCACGATTGTTCGCAAAGCCCTCGGGGTAGTACTGGCGATACGCCAGGTCCGCAAGCCCCTCGCTGTCGTCCGCCGGAGCGGCCGGGTCGAAGGTCAGCAGCCCGCGGTCCAACTCCTGCCCATCGGCCCGCGTGCCCGAGGCGGTCGCGTACAGCCCGTTGGGCCCGTCGATGCCCGCCTGCCCCTGGCTACTCAGGAGGATGAAGTACCGCATCGACGTGCTCTGGCCCGGGTCGACATCGCCCAGCGCATAGCTCAACGCCAGCGTCAGGTCGCTCGACACGCCCTCGGGGTCCATCACCATGCGGTCAATCACGCTCTGCGGGTTGCGCACGTCCTCGGAGATCGACGCGAAGAACGCCGTCGCCCGCGAATCGCTCGAGTCGGCCGCCAGCGCGATCGAAAGCCCGGTCGTGCCCGTCGCCACCGCTACCGGCAACCCATCCACCACGTCGTTGATGGTGAACTGGCTGCCCGAACCGCTCAGGTTCTGGTCGGGGTTGAAGCCCTCGGCCCACAGCACGTTGTTGATGCTCCGATCGGTGGTGTTCGTCAGCACCACATCGACGGCGATGAAGCTGTCGCCCACGCCGTAGCTCACGCTGCGATCCACGCGGAATCCATTGGTCACCCCGCTGATCGCCACCCGGTTCACGCTGGGCGTCGACTGGCTCGTCACGTTGAACGGCACGTCCTGGCTCGAACCAGCCCCGTCATTGACGAACGCCCCAGAGTCCGAACCAAGGCCGAAGAACGCCGGACGCCCGCCGGCGATGCCGGGCAGGAACTCCGTCCCGCTGAACACGATCCCGCCCGCATCGCCGAAGCCCCACGCCCCGCTGGGCGCGATGCCCGCGTTCAGGCGATCACCCGTCAGGGCCACGCCCGGATCGCTCACGCCCGAGGCCAACTGCACCTCGAGGTTGTACGACCCAACCGAATCCCCCGGCCCGCCCGAACCGACCACCGTGGGGTCGTACGCGTTCGGGGCCACGGCGCGTGTCGAGTCGCTGATGCCGATGAAGTATGTGCCGCCGTCGACGAACACGAAGCCCTCGATCGCCGCGTCCAACTCGCCTGCGGGGTTCGAGCCCTGCAACTCGTTGCCCGCCGAATCGAACAACCGGATCGCCAGGTCGGCGATGCCGCCCGAGTCGGCCTGCACGTTCAGCGTGCTGCCCGCGGCCGCCTGGAACTGGTACAAGTCCACGTCCTGCTTGCCGAAGCCGCCGTCGCCCAGGAACGCCCCGAAGCTCACCACGCCAAGGGCCGGCTCGATCACCCGGGCCGTCGTCAGCGTGTCGTTCAGCTCGAAGGGCCCGAAGATATCGTTCTCGAGCACGAAGTCCAGCGACCACTCCAGCAGGCTGCCGACGTCGTTACCCTTCGTGTCGCGGATCACCAACTGCCACGCGCCGGCCGCGTTCGTGCCGGTGAAGACGCTCAACGGATCCTGAGGGCGCCAGGCCCCCGTG
>CAYGTM010000283.1:0-3627 GCA_964352795.1 uncultured Phycisphaera sp. | reverse complement strand
ATCTCGGCCTCGCCGAAATGATCGATCGGGTGCTGTCGGCTGGGCTCAAGGGTGAGTTGGAGGGGGAGGCTGGAAAAGTCCGCGAGGAGGTCCGCACGCTGTGCGGGGCGTTCGCGTTGCCGGGGCATGGGTAGGCTAGGGATACAACCTCACATAGTGTCAATAGCGATATCCGACTCCGCTCAGTGCCAGCTCAGCTTTTTCAGCAACTCAGATTCGAATTTCTCGGCCACTTCCAGGAAGCGGGCAGATGATCCCCGGAAGAGTCCGACGCGCAGTGGTGGCCATTCGTCTTCCTCCCGTTTTGCTTCCTCGACCAAGGTTGTGAATGGGTCACTGTCAGCCATGCGCGAACGATACTTCCAGGCGAATCGCCCGGGGTGCCCCCAATAGTTGTCGTCATAGTCAGCGTTCGTCAGCGCGTAGAAGATCTCGAATCGGTCGAACAGGTTTTCGTACCGTGCGCCGAGATACAGCATGTCTTCCACGATCGGCTGCACTCGCTTGAACAGGTACTCACTCTGAGGCGTGAATTGTCGTTCGTGCCCAGGTAGCAGCTTGAATGCGTCTATTCTCGCAACATCCAGCATGGCGTGAGTGGTCGCCTGCACTACAGTCACCGTTTTTCCCCGCTGTTCATTCCGCACTGGCGTAGCCAGCAAGGTCTTCAGGGTTTCGTAGTTCTCTCCCTCCAATGCTGCGATGCCACCCACATACATAGTCAGCAGCATTGGGTATGACCGCAACGCCAGCCAAAGCGTACTCCCGCCCTTGGATTCAATCTGCCCTGCCAGCGTAAAGGCAAGCTGACGAACGATGTTCTGCTGCGAAGGCTCGGCCCACCGCCCAAGCAGGGCCGATACATTCAGGAGTTCGCCCATTGCCTTTTCGTACTTCAACAGCCGGGCCGCGAAATCCTCTCCCGAAATGTTGCCGCCTGCCTGCACGGAAAAATTCTCTTCGCCTAGGCGCTGCTGCCCGGCCCGGAGTTCGCGCATCACGAGATCGTTCAACTGGATCCGATGCTTGTGGTCTGACAGGTACTCTTTGACCTGATCGAGCATTGGCGGCATCGCTTCTTCCTCATCCTCATTCGCTTGGGGGATCAAATCCGCTGGAACTTCCACCAGAAGATCCCCTTCGGGCTGTGGCTTCTGAGGGTCGGATTCCAATACCGGCGCAGCAAAGAAGAAGTCCCCGTCGCCTGCAAGAAACCCATAGTGCGGGGCTTGGAACGAATGCGGGTCTTTCGCTACGCGGTCATAGACATGCGCCATGACTGCGTTGGCCGACACCAAGCCATCGGCGGTAGGCATACCGCCTTCCAGGGCATCAAGAAGATGCCCCGTGAACACCGAATGCCCAGCCCTGGGACCACCGCTATCGGCAACTTTCTGATCAGCCTTGCCCGCAGTCAGGAACTGACGCGAGTATCGCCCCATCATGTCCCGCAAGAAGCGCTTGCTGCCGGGAGCGAGTGAACGCATCGCAATCGACCCGCCGTAGCACGCATCCATCACGAAAAGCAGGTGTTTGGCGCGAATGATCCGGGCAGTGTTCACAAGGTCATCCCAAGGGAGCATGGTTGCGGTGTCATCCGCACGCCCATCCGCCGGCACCAGGAATCCAGCCTCCCGGCCATAGGCGGGGACCGTGTGCCCATGTCCAGCGTAGAAGATGAACACCCGATCGTTCTCAGTGGCATCATTGGCAATTTTGTGCATCGTACTACGGATGCCTTGGAGCGTCGCCGCGTCGTCCAGAAGTAGCGTCGTGTTCTCCGAAGGGAATCTGAAACGTGCAGTCAGCACTGAGGCAATGGCTTGAGCGTCATTCCTGGCGTAGTCCAGCCGCCCAGCATGCGTGTACTCGTTCACGCCAATAACCAGTGCCCAACTGTTCTCATAGTGGGGCTTGTAGATCGTGCTCGCCATGCTCTTGCTCCGGAGAAAATTCTGGCATGAGTGTATGGAAGCAGTGCTGCCCGAGACTCCAACAGTTCTGCGGGAGACACGGGCAGTGCTGCGCGGGACAAAAACAGTCCTGTGGGTGACCAGAACAGCGCTGCGCGGGACAGGAACAGTGCTGCGCGAGCCTCCAGCAGCGCTGCGCGGGACGAAAACAGGGCTGCGCGAGGCTCCAACAGCGCTGCTGTTCGCTTCTGCATCCGTGTGATCGGACCTGGCATGGGGCCCGGCACGCCCTCCAAACCCCCCTGGGAGCGCGCCAGGGGGGTTTTTAGGCCGAGCCCGGGTGGGCCCGAAAAGAAGTGGTCGAAAATCGTGGACTCGACTGAAGTCGCCCCCGGATCGTTCCGAAGTTGTTCCTGGACCGGCCCGGGGACAACGGGCCGGGCGGGCGTGTCGCCCGCGAACAACATGCGGGTCCGGGTTCACAGGATGAACCTGGGCCCCACAGAATCGGTGCGCGGGCCGTGGGGAATCGGGCGTGCGGGCCATGGAGTGCAAGACCAATGCACGCGGTTTTCTTTCTTTTCGCAGTGCCGCCGCGCCCCGCACGCGCCGGCTTGACCCCCTCGCACACCGGCGTGGCCGCGGACCGCGTCGAAGATAAGAACGGAGGTGCGCTATGAGCACCATCCCACGAACCAACGACGCCGCCCTGACCTGGTGCGACGAGCACGCCACGCTGTGGACCAACAACCCAACCGAGTTGGGACTGGACGCCGCCGAGGTGCTCGCCCTGACCGATCTGGTCGGCCAGGCCCAGGCCCGCAAGGCCGCCTTCGTCGCGGCCAGGACGGCCTGGCTGGGCGCTTCGGAGGCCTACGGCAGCGGCATCGAGGCGATGGTCGACAACGCCGCCGTGCTGCTGGCCAAGGTCCGCGCCTTCGCCAAGGGCTCGGCCGAGCCGGCGCTCGTCTACCAGGCCGCGGGCATCCCGGCCCCGGCCGACCGCTCCCCGCGGCCGGCCCCCGGGACGCCCATCGGCTTCGAGGTGGACCTGCTCCAGGACGGCGATATTACGTTGAGCTTCAAGTGCCCCAACCCACCGCGCACCGGCGCGACCATCTACCGCGTCGAGCGGCGGCTGGGCAGTGGGCAGGGCTCGCCCTTCGTGTTCGTCGAGAACGCCAAGGAACGCTCGTTCACCGACTCGGGCATCCCCGAGGGCACCGGCATCGTGACGTACCGCGTCACCGCCGAGACGGCCACCAAGAACGGGGCCCCCGCCCTGTTCGCGGTCCGCTTCGGCGGCAATAACCAGGCGACGATCGTCGCCGCGGCCGAGGACGAGCAGGTCGCCAAGGCCAGCTGACGGGCACGGCCCGGCTTTCGTTCACACACGCGCGGGCCCCCACCATTGATGGAGGGGGCCTGCTTTCTCGTGGTCAGGTTCCACATGGCGCGGGCGAGCGGCTACCAACGACTTCCTCGACACGCTCGACATGCTCGCCTTCCTGAAAGCCTTCGACGCGGGCTGTCCAGGGGCGGATCATGCCGACCCGAGGATGCCCCCACGATGGCCCCCAAAACCCAGCATCACGGGAACGGCTGGCCAGTGTCGATCTCCGTGCCGCCGAAGTCCACGCCCCGGATGCCGCCGCGGGTCCAGCGGAACTTGCCGGGCACGAACCGCACATCGGGCATGGCCGGGGCGCTCCAG
>CAYGTM010000282.1:0-3633 GCA_964352795.1 uncultured Phycisphaera sp. | reverse complement strand
GCTGCGTGCTGTTGCAGGTGCCGCTCTTGGACCTGCGCGGCGAGGACTGTTCGATCGACGGCGTGACGGCGCTGACCATCGACTTCCTCGAGCAGCACTTCGACCACCCCATCGTCCTGGTGGGCAACAGCTTCGGCGGGCATGTGGCCCTGCGGGTGGCGCTGCAACGGCCCGACCTGGTGCGTGGCATGGTGCTGGCGGGCAGCAGCGGGCTCATCGAGAAGTCGATGGTCAGCGATATCCAGATCAGACCCAGCCGGGCGTGGCTGGAGCGCAAGATCGGTGAGTTGTTCTACGACCCCTCGACGTACATGCGGCCCAGCGACATCGAGCGGGCCCATCAGCAACTGAGCGAGCGCGGGGGCGCGCGGGCGATGGTGCGGCTGAGCCGCAGCGCGCGGCGGAACCACCTGGGCTCGCGCATGAGCGCCATCACGGCGCCCACGCTGCTGATCTGGGGCAAGCAGGACATCGTGACCCCGCCCGAGGCGGCCAACCAGTTCGCCACCATGCTGCCCAAGAGCCGGCTGGTGTGGTTCGACCGCTGCGGGCATGTGCCGATGATGGAGCACCCCGAGCCGTTCGCCCAGGAACTGGTGGAGTTCGTGGATTCGCTCGGGCCCCAGAAGGCCTGATCGAGGCGATGACCGCGGCATTGGACCAATCCGGCGGATGGCGGTGGACCTCGCTCATCGGCGTTGGCCTGCACGCGCGCGTGGCGGGGCGGGCCCGCAAGCTTCGCCATGCCGCGTACTGGACCGCCAACACGGCCCATATCCAGCGGGCCCAACTCCGCACGCTGTTGGAGCAGGCGAAGTCCACCGCCTTCGGGCGTGAGTACAACTTCGCGACGGTGCTCAAAGCCAGCGATGCGGAACTGGCCGGCGAGTATCGCAAGGCCGTGCCGGCGCGCGACTATGTGGCGTTCCTGCCGTATGTGCAACGGATGGTCGAGAACGCCGAGCCCGATGTGTTGTGGCCCGGGCTGGTCAAGCAGTTCTGCCAGACCAGCGGCACGACGGCGGGCGACAAGCGCATCCCGATCAGCAACGCCATGATGGCGAGCAACAAGAAGGCGTCGTTCGACATCTTCGCGCACGCGCTCAACTGGGGCGTGTCGCTGCCGCGGTTGATGGGCGGCAAGGCGTTGTTCCTGGGCCGGTCGAGCGCGCTCGACCGGCGCGAGAACGGCATCCTGGTGGGCGATCTCTCGGGGATTGCCACGCAGCAGATCCGTTGGCCGCTGAGCGCGATTTACTCGCCGGGGCGCGAGATCGCGCTGATGGACCACTGGCCCAGCAAGCTGGACGCCATGGCCGAGCTGACCAGCGGGCAGGACATCCGCATGGTCAGCGGGATGCCAAGCTGGACGGTGGCGTTGATGGAGAAGGTGCTGGCCAGGACCGGCAAGACGAGCATCGACCAGGTGTGGCCCAACCTGACCATCTTCACCCACGGGGGCGTGCGGTATGACCCGTTCGAGCCGACCGTGCGACGGTTGTTCAGCGGTGGGAAGCGAGACATTCCCGTGCGCCTGGAGTTGTATCCCGCCAGCGAGGGGTTCATCGCCATCCAGGACCAGCACGGCAAGCCGGGGATGCGGCTGAACGCGGATCATGGCATCTATTACGAGTTCATCCCGTTGGACGAGATCGACTCGCCCGATGCCCCGGCGTATTGCGTCGATGAGGTCGAGCCGGGCAAGCGGTACGTCGTGGTGATGAGCACCTGCGCGGGGCTATGGCGGTACGTCATCGGCGACGTTGTGGTCTTCGAGAGCGTGCCCAACCGCATCGGCTGGGGCGGCGGGACCGGGCCGGCCAGGCTGCGGATCGTCGGCAGGCACAAGCTGTTCATCAACGCCTTCGGCGAGAACCTCCTCGTCGAGAACATCGAGACGGCCGTCGCGTTCGCGGCCCGGGAGACGGGGATCGAGGTGGGTGAGTTCACCGCGTCTCCCGTGTACCCGGCCGATGGGGTTCGTTCGGGGTTGCAACTGGCCGTGGAGGTCGTGGCTGGCGGTGATCTGGGGCGTTTCGCCGAGGCGTTCGATGCGAGTCTCCAGAAGGAGGTCGTCGACTATCGTGTGAAGCGGACCGATGGGCTGGGGATGGCCCCGCCCGTGGTGACGCCCTTGGAACCCGGGGCGATGCACCGATGGATGGAGAGCCGCGGCAAGCTGGGCGGGCAGCACAAGGTGCC
The DNA here is from genome assembly GCA_964352795.1 of uncultured Phycisphaera sp. Taxonomy (GTDB): domain Bacteria; phylum Planctomycetota; class Phycisphaerae; order Phycisphaerales; family UBA1924; genus JAHCJI01. The sequence goes on along the minus strand of CAYGTM010000282.1, from coordinate 1,431 downwards.
CCGGTGCGCGAACCACCGGGAGTTCATGGATGCCTTGGCGGGGCCGGTGCCGCGAGCCGAAGCCGGCGCTCCCGGTCGCTGATTCCCAGGCTGGGTGGGCGGATACCCCACCGCCCGCGCACTACCCTGTATCCGCACCTAGTTCCCACCCGTTGAGCCTCCATGCGCATCCTCATTTCCAATCCGGACACCATCGGCGACGTGGTCTTGCGCGAGCCGTTGTTTCGCGTGTTGCTCGAGGCCGGTCACGAGCTGGCGCTGGTGGTGAGCCCGCTGGTACAGCCCATGGCCAGGCTGGTGGCACCCGGGGCCAGGCTCATCGAATTGCCCACGGGCGTCTATAACGAGAAGATCGAGGTTGACGACGAGCGGCTGGATTCGGTGGCCGACGCGGCTCTAGCCTTCGAGCCCGACGTGTTCGTGGGCGCTCCTTACACATGGACGGTGCTCGAGCAGCGGCTCGCGGCCGAGTTGCCCGAGGCCCGAAAGATCGGCCAGGCGGGCGGCAAGTTCCTCGACCCCTGGCTCGGACGCGAGGGTCAGGCGAAGGCGCCCTTCGACGAGATCGTGCGCGTCAACGAGGATCTGCACGAGCTGCGCAAGAGCGAGGCGCTGGCGCGGGCGGTGTTGGGTGAGGCCGTCCACCTGGATGACCCGAAGCTCGCCCTGGAACCCGAACTGGCCGAGGCGGCCGACGCGGTGCTGGGAGCGCTGGCGCTGGAACGCGGGGCGTATCTGGCGGCGTGCGTGGGGCACCACGCGCACACAGCCATTCGCAACTGGCGGCCGCAACGGTGGGCCGAGGCGCTGGCGCACTGGATGGAGCGGTACGAGCGGCCTTTGCTTCTGATTGGTGCGCAGGAAGAGGCCGAGGTGTCGCGCGAGATCACCGATGTGCTGGAAGCCAAAGGGCTCGAACCGAGGCATTGGTTCGGCGGGCCCGAGGGTGACACGCTGCTGATGGCGGCGCTGCTGGACGGCTCGCGTGGATATGTCGGGCGGGACACGGGGCCGATGCACGTTGCAGCGGCGCTGGGCAAGCCGGTGTTCGCGCTGTTCGGCGGGGGTACGTGGCCACGGTTTCGGCCGCTTGCCAAACCAAGCCTCTCGATCACGCTGGCGGTGCCGTGCTCGCCGTGCGATTGGCGGTGCGAGCAGCGTCGTTCGCATTGCATCCAGGACATCCCCGTTGGCGAGGTGACGGCGCACATCGATCGGTTCGAGGCCGGGCAGATCGAGGGGGCCGAGGTCGTGCAACTCGAGCCCAGCCGGGCGGCGCTGGTAGGACTGGCGGGCGACGCGGCCCGAGCCGCGCGGCAGTATCGGGCCGAGTTGTCGGTGGCGCGGCGGGCGCTGGGCGAGAAGGACGAGCAGGTTCGGAGGGCATCGATGAGTGAAAACGCGGTCTTGCAACGGGTGGAGAGCCTGGAG
>CAYGTM010000281.1:0-3657 GCA_964352795.1 uncultured Phycisphaera sp. | reverse complement strand
TTGCAGTGCTTGTGGGCGGTGGTTCTGGGGGGGGCGGTGGTGTTGCTGGGGGGGGTGTGCGGGGTGGGCGGGAGGCGGGGGGAACAACCCGGCGGTAGCGCTCGGGATTCTGATGGGAGCAGACCCCTCACCCCGGCCCTCTCTCCGAGGACGGGGAGAGGGAGGCAGAATGGAGAACCCCTCGCTCGCGCTCGGGGCTCGGACGGATCGGGATCGGATGTCGGCGTGGCCACCGCCGTGGTCGCGCTCCTGCTGGCGACCCCCTGGATGCTGGTGACGGGCAGCCTGGCGTACAACGAGCCGGCCGTGCTGGCGCTCGGCGCGGGAGCGATGCTGGCGGTGCTCTCGGGCACGGCGGCGCACAGCGTCCGATGGATGCTGGCGGCGTTCCTTGTCGGGTCGGCGTGCGGCGCGAAGCCGACGGCGTTGTTCATGGTGGGGCCGGTGGTCGGCGCGATGCTGGTGGCGACGACACCCGTGCGCGCGTGGGCGAAGTGTGTCTTGGCTGGAGTTGTTGTGGGGCTTGCGACCCTGCTGCCCTGGGTGGTGCGCAACGAGTTGGCGGCGGGCAACCCGGTGTTCCCGCAGTTGGCATCGGTGTTTGGCGATGGGCACTGGACGGCCGAGCAGCACGCGCGGTGGACGAGTGGGCACCGGTTCGATGGATCGGTGGTTGATCGTGTGAAGCTGATGTTCCTGCCCAATCCGAGTGGGACATACCTTGGCGGCACGTCGATGCGGGGATTGTTGCATCCGCACTGGGGGGTGCTGGGCGTGGCGTGCGTGGTGGCGGCGGTGGTTGGGCCGTTTGTGCGTCGGCGTGCGGTGGTCGTTCCTTTGTCCATCGGCTTTGGATTGCAAATCGTCGCGTGGCTGGCCTTGACGCACTTGCAGAGCCGGTTCCTGGTGCCGATCGTGCTGGCGGGGGCGCCGTTGATTGCTGCCTCGCTTGCGCGGCTGGGCAGCAAGGGTCTGTGGGTGGCGGTGACGCTCGCGGTGGTGCAGGGTGGCTGGGGGGTGTGGACGTATTCCAAGGAAGGCCGTGGGCGGCCCGGGCTGGCCATCGCGCCGGGGGTGGTGGTGTTCACGGGCGAACTCGACGCCAAGGGTTCGCCCCAGGGCATGGCGAACTTTGGCCTGCCCGACGCGCCCGGGCGGGTGCTCCTGATCGGCGACGGTGCGCCGTTGTATGTGCTGGGAGATCCGATGTATGCCACGACATGGGACTCGGGCGTACTGGTCGAGGCCATCGAGGCGAACCCGAACGACGCGGCGGGACAGGCGGCGGCGCTGAAGGCCGCCGGCGTGCGGTGGCTGATGGTCGACGAGATGGAACTGAGCCGGCTGCGCGATTCGGGCTGGCTGCACCCGGCCCTGACGCCCCGGGCCGTGGGCGAGTTGGCCGCCCAGGGCGCGCCGCTTGGGTATTGGCCCGGGCCGGGGGCGCTGGGGCGTATCCTCATCGACCTTGGGCCCCTCTAACGCATGACATCCCCGACAGAACATCCCGACGCCACCCCGCCCGGGGGCTCGCGCGCCGGGCTGCGCATCGCCGTGCAGGTGGTGGGCTTCCTGATCGGCCTGGCGTTGCTTGGCTGGTGCGTGCGGCTAGCGCTGAGCGAGGACAACCGAGAGGCGTTGCAGAAGCTGGCCGACGCGCCGCCGGGCTCGCTGGCGGCGCTGCTGGGGCTCAGCGTGGTGGGCGTGGTGGCCAACGGGCTGATCTTCTGGGCGGCGCTCATGCCCGTGCGCCGGCTCAAGGCGATGGACGTGATCGCCACCAACGCGCTCTCGACGTTTCTGGCCAACCTGCCCTTCAAGATCGGCCTGCTGGCGCGCATCGCCATCCACAACCGGCGCGACAAGGTGCCGATGGCGATGATCTTCGGCTGGTTCGGCGCGGTGACGGCCACGCTGGTGCTGACGAGCGCTTCGCTGCTTGGTGCCGGGCTGATGCGAAGCGTGCTGGGTGGGTGGACGGTGCCGGTGGCCGTTGGCATGATGGTCGTGCTCTCGGCGGTGATGGTGCTGGTGGCCAAGCGGCTGAGCGGCGAGCGTGGGCACCGGCGGCTGAGCCGGTTGATCGGCCGCTTGGGCGGCAAGCGGGCGTTGCGGCTCGCACGATCGCAAGTGATCCGCGAGTTGCACATGGGTTTGGATATGCTGGCCAGCGGCACATGGGTGGCGGTGGTGGTGGCGTTTCGGATGGTGGATTTTGCCGGCCAGGCGTGGCGATGGGTCGTGGCGGGCGAACTCGTGGGTACCGAGGTCTCGCCCACCAATGGGCTGCTGATCTCGGGCGGGCACTTCCTGGCCGGCGCGCTCTCGCCCGTGGGCATGTTGGGCTTTCGAGAAGGGGCGGCAATGGGCACGGCCGGGCTGCTGGGGCTCGATTCCCGCGGGTTCGCGCCCATCGCGCTGCTGACCGCCGGGGCCGAACTGGTCGTCGTCATCGCCGCGGCCGGGCTGGCCATCGCGTGGCTTCGCGTGGATCGGCTGCTGCGGAACCGTTTTGGCCGCACACACACCCGGCCGGGGGCGTAGCCTCGGCACATGCGTATCGCCCTGGCGCCCATCAACCCGACCGTCGGTGACCTCGCGGGCAACGCGCGGCTTATCGAAGCGGCCGTGCGCGAGGCCACTTTCAGAACGGACGCCGTGGACCTGGTGGTGCTGCCCGAGCTGGCGGTGTGCGGGTATCCGCCGCGAGATTTGCTGTATGAGCCGGGATTCGTGGCGGCGTGCCATCGGCACGCGATGGGGCTCGCGGCGCTGAGCAAGGGCGGGCCGGCGATCGTGGTGGGCTGCCCGTTGCAAGACGGATCGGGCGTGCGCAACTCGTTGCTGGTGTTCCAGAACGGTGAGCAGACCCACACATATCACAAGCGGCTGCTGCCCACATACGACGTGTTCGACGAGGACAGGTACTTTGTCGAGGGCGATGAGCCGTGCGTGGTGACCATCGCCGGGTGGAAGATCGGACTGGCGATCTGCGAGGATCTGTGGATGGGCCAGGACGCGGGGGAGCACTGGCGGTACGCGGAGCGCGCCGACCCGGTGACCGCGCTGGTGGAAGCCGGGGCGCAGGCCATCATCGCGCCCTCGGCCAGCCCGTTCGTGGAAGGCAAGCACGAGCGGCATCTCGCGCTCGTTCGCGGGCACGCGCGGGCGTTCGGCGTCTGGGTGTTGGGCGTGAATCAGTCTGGCGCCAACGACGACCTGATCTTCGACGGGCACGCCATCGCGTTCAACCCCGAGGGACAGGTGCAGGCGGCCGGGCCGAGGTTCGGCGTGTCGCCGACGGTTATTGAACTGACCAATGACAAACCCGATGCCAAAGACCCGATGCAAGCCGCGGACACGGATGTCGTGCTTGCCGAAGCACTCGCGCTGGGCGTGCGGGACTATCTACGCAAGACCGGCTTTTCGCGCGTGATCATCGGGCTGAGCGGCGGGATCGATTCGGCCGTGACATGCGCGATCGCGGCGATGTCGCTCGGGGGCGAGAACGTGCAGGGCGTGGCGATGCCCGGGCCGTACTCGTCGGACCATGCACTCGATGACGCGCGCGCGTTGGCCGAGAACCTGGGCGTCCAACTCATCACGCTGCCCATTGACGAGCCGATGGCGGGATTCCGCGGCGTGCTCGATGGTGCG
>CAYGTM010000280.1:0-3659 GCA_964352795.1 uncultured Phycisphaera sp. | reverse complement strand
CCCCAGGGCAATGCCCATGTGGCCCTGCGGGCAGCGGACTTCGGCGCCGAGCGGGTGGCAGGCATCCCGGTTACGGCCGTCGTCGACGCCCTGGCAAGCCTGGGTGCCCTGCCCGCGATGAACCGGAATGCGCCGCCATGAGCCGCGCCGACATCCTGTTCATCGCGCTCAGCAATGTCGGCGGCGCGGGGGGGCGTACGCCGTCGCTGCCGGTGCTGCGCGGCGGGGAACCGGCCGGGCGCGGGGCCGTCGGCCGCTAAACCCAGCGCCCCCAACTCGCACTCGCCCGGGCCGGCCCGCTCGAACGCATCGGCCGCGATGAGCATGGCTCGCGTGTCGCGTTTGCCGCGGTCGCTCTCGAAGACCTGGGTGAGCAGGCCCGCGGCGGCGGTCGCGGCTTCGGTAGAGTCGTTCCCTTCGAGCAGGCGGCGAGCCTCGAAGATACGCCAGTCGATGCCCTCCTCCCCTTGCACCTTGCGCAGCCGCGCGATGACCTGGCCCGCGCGATCGGGGTCGGCCCAGATCGCCGTGCTATTGAGAATTTCGATGTGGATGCGAGGGTCGCTCGCGTTGGCGCCGGAGAGTTGCTCGAGGGCCTCAATGCTCTGCGCGTCGGCGATGGTGTTGGCCAGTTGGATGCGCGCCAGGTTCCATTCGTGTGATGATGCCCCGCCGGCCTTCTGGGCCTCGCGCTCCAAAATCTCGCGGGCCTGCTGGGCCTGGCCCAGGTTGGCCAGGCCCATCGCCGCAGCCGCGATCTCGCGGGGCGTGGTGGCAGTCAGCGCAATGCGATCGACAATCGCCCGGGCCAACCCAACATCCACGGCTTGCAAGTTGGCGGCAAACCGCACCGCCGAGACCGCCGCCCGTGCGGCTTCGGCCTGGGCCAGGCGTTGGGCCATCTCGACCGCGCGGGATGTGTCCCCACGCGCGAGCGCGCCCCGGCCAACAGCAGCCAACAGCACCGGATTCTCGGGCTTCCTGGCGAGTTCGTCGTCGAGCACGCGAGCGGTTTCGGCCGTGGGGTTGCCGCTCACCTCGATCACGCTCGCGATGGCGTCGCCGAAGAGTTCGAGGCCGCCGTTGAGTTCCAACAGGCTCTGGTCGCTTCTCAAGACGGTCAAGGCCTCGCGCGGGCGGTTCTCGCCCAGCAGGATTCCCGCGAGGGTGAATCGCGCCCGCCGCCAACTCGGGTATTGGCCCAGGGCGATCAGGCGATCTCGGGCATCACGCATGTTCGACCGAGACGCGTCGTTGATGGCGTCGTAGTACCCGCCCACGCCATCGGGCCCGAAGGTATTGATCCCTTCGAGCCCAAGGGGGAGCAGGGGATCGTCCGAGGGGCTCTGACCGCGAACCGAGCGGGCGGCGGCTTCGATCATCTGACGCCAGCGTTCGGCCCGGTTGGCGTGCTCCTCGTCGGTGGCGTTGTCAAACGCCTCGCGCAGCCGCGCGGTAATGTTCTCGCCTTCAAGGCCCATCTCCATCGCGCCCAGCAGGCCCCAGCCGAAGACCGATTCGCTGGTCGGTTCGCCGTCCATCGCGCGCGTGGCCAGGTCGACCGCCCTTTGCGGCAGGCCTCGACGCCACGCGCGGCCGGCGGCGATCTCGAACAGATGCGGCGCGAGCGCCTCCTGCTCGAGCCATTGCGTGAGCCAGTTTTGCGATCGGTCGAACAGATCCACGTTGCCCGTGGCCGCCGAGATCAGCTCGAGCGACTCGAGCAGCATCCGCGCCCCCATGCCGTCGGTCGCGCCCGCCTCGCCCGCCTGGAGAATGATCTCGATCGCTCGCTGTGGCTGGCCCGCGTCGTACTCCACGGTGGCCCGCAGCACCGCCAGGGACGTGGTGCCCGCGTGCTGCGGAGCGGCTTGGGCCTCGACGTACGCACGCTGCTCGCGCGCGTTGCGGCCCGAGCGCTGCATCACGCGCAGCATCTCGACATGAGCCTCGATGTGCCCATCCTGGGCCTTGACCAGTTCTTGAGCGGCAGCGAGGGCCTCGGCCTCGGCCCCGCGGTTGAGGTTCGCCCGGATGAGCAAGCGCGCCACGCGGTGGTTGTCGGGTTGCATCTCGAGAAGATCGCTCGCCACATGGGCCATCTCAAGCCAGTTCCCCAGTTGCTCGTGAATCTCCAGGAGAATGTCACGGGCCTTGGCGTTCTGAGGGTCGAGCAGCACGGCCTGTTCGAGGTATGTGCGCGCGTTGATCAAGTGTCTGCCGTTGGGCGCCTCGATGTATCGCTGGGCGTCGCCCAGGGCGGTCAGCGGCTCGGCCTCGGGCCCCATGATGCGCAGGTGCGTGCGGAGATTGTCTCGCGCCGTGATATAGTCCTTGGCATGGTACGCGGCCAGGCCCTCTGCCCGAGCGGTTTCGGCCATGTGCGCGCGGCGCATGTTGCGGATGGTGGTGCCGCCCACGCCAGCCAGCACGACCGCGCCACCCAGGGCCGCCAGAACGATCAGACGCCGCTTGGTTCGCCGGTTCATCGCACGAATCTCCCTGTTGCGATACCCCGCACGGGCGTCGCGTGGCCTTGGCGGATGTTAGATGCTTGCCGACAAGGCCGATACCTGCTCGGCCGCGGGCCTGGACGCGGCCCGAGAGCGCACGCTGATGGATGCCGCGCTGGTGCTGCGCTCGATGTCGGCCCGAGCCGCGCGATTGAACACCAGGCCGATGCGACCCGCGTGGAAGCGATGCAGACGATCGATGGCCACCTTCACCAGACGTGTGTTCTGCCCCCGCGCGACCACCAGCACCACCTGGTCGGCGTGCGGCACCACGGCGTTGGCCTCCAGGCTGCCCAGGATCGGGCCGGTGTCGATCACGATGGCCTGATAGTCGGCACGAAGCGAGGCCAGCAAGTCTTCCATCGCCTGGCTCGACAGCCGCTCGGGGTCGAAGCCATCGGCCACGCCCGCGGGCATCAGGTCCAGGTTCTCTCGGCCTTCCACCTCGTGGATCTGACCGTTGTTGTGGGCGGTGGCCACGCGATCGGTCAGCCCGGCAAGGCGACGGGCCGAAAGCCTGCTTGTCACACCCCGACCGATCAGGTCGGCGTCGATCAGCAACGTGCTCCGGCCGGCGCGAGCCATCGAGGCGGCCAATGCGGCGGCCAGCGTGCTCTTGCCCTCGGCCGCCGTCGCGCTGGTGATGACGATCACGCGGGCCTTGCCCGAGTGCGGCACCGATTCGAGCAGGCTGCGAATCTGGTGGATGCCCGCCTGCGCCGCTTCGTCGGCCTCGATGCGCCCATCTTCCACGAACGGCACGAGGCCGAGCACGGGCGGGGCGGAGGTTTCGTCTTCGAGGTCGGCCACGAAACGGTACCGAGGATGCAGCAAACCGTACAACACAAAGCCGCCCACCGACAGACCCATGCCGCCAAACGCGCCCATGGCCGCCAACGGCTTGCGGCGGTCTTTGCTGGGGCTGAAGGGCACCTCGGCCTGCTGGGCGATGCGGATGCGGCCCTCGGTCAGGTTATCTTGCTCGGTCTTGAGGCCTTCCTTGCGACGATTGGCAAGATCGAGTTGCTCTTGGGCCGTGAAGGCGGCCGTCTCGAATGATTGGATTTGCACCGCGATGCCACCGAGCCGCTTGCTCTCCGCAGCACGCTCCGCGCGAATGGCCTTCAACGCGGCAAGGCGCTGGCG
>CAYGTM010000279.1:0-3690 GCA_964352795.1 uncultured Phycisphaera sp. | reverse complement strand
TCTTCGACTTCCTGGCCTTTCAGAACGAGTTCGACGCGGGCTGCGAGTAGGTGGGCACCCGTTCCATTTCGGCTTGCTGGCATTCCATGGTTCGCCAAAGCCCCGTTCGCGGGGCTTTTTCATGGCCCGCCCCTCACGGCAGGTTCACCACCTGCCCAGTCAACCGGCTCAACCCAAACTCCACCGCCGGCTTGGCCAGCAGCACCAGCACCGTGGCGATCGCCAGCGAGGGGCCGTAGGGCATCGCCCGGCCCACGCCGCGGCTGAGCGAGAGGCTGTAGAAGGTCAGCAAAATACCCACGAAGGCGGCCGCGAAGAAGGCCAGCACGGCGTCGACCCAGCCCACGCACGCGCCCACGGCGGCCATCAGGTGGACATCGCCCAGGCCCATCGCTTCCTTGCCGAAGCCCAGGCTGCCGAAGAGGCGGACGGCCCAGACCACGCCGCCGCCCACGAGGTAGCCCAAGAGCGAGCCGCCCAGGGCGTCGAGCCAGACGGGGCACAGGCCGGTGAACTGGCTGGTGACCATGAACCCGACCCAGGCCAGCACGACCGGCGGGGCGAGGAAGGCCATCTCCTTGACCATCTCGCGGCGGGCGTGGGGGTAGGCGATCCAGACCTCGGCATCGCTGGGTTCGTCGGTAGTCTGCGCGCCTTTCGGTGCGGGCACGAGCAGCCGCAGCGGGAAGGCGGCAGCGATGGGACCGATGGCGGCGCCGATGATGACGCCGATGCCCGGGGCGTAGCCCAGCACGCGCGCGACCAGCGCGCCCGCGATGGCGCAGAGCAGCACGCTGATCGTGATGATCGCCGGCCCGCGCAGCCAGCCGGTCTGGGGGCGCCACTGGCCGGTTTCGGACTCGTCCATCTCTTCGAGCGTGGGCAGGGGGGGCAGGCCCTTGGCCTTGCGGTGTTGCTCTTCCCACGCCATCGCGTCGGCGAAGCTGCGGCGGATGAGTTTGAGTTTCACCATCAGCAGCGACACCCCGAGCCCGGCGACCCCGCCGATGCCCAGGCCCACGCTCGCCCAGCCATAGGTGGGGATGGGCCAGCGCCAGCTCATCTCGCTGTTGGGCATGGGGTATTCGAGTCCCTTGAGGCTCAGGAACGCGCCCGAGCCGGTGTGGATCAGGACTCCGGCGAGTGTGGCGAACCACGGCAGCACCAGCGGGATCATGGTAGTTTTCAGGTCGGTCAGCGTCATCGCCAGCAGCGAGCCCAGCAGCAGCAGCACGACGGCGAACATGGGGGCCGAGTGCTGGGGCACGCCGTTGTAGCGGTCGATGGCGGCCCAATCGGGCCTCAGCGTGCCGAGGTTGAGTCCCAGCACGTCAAAGCCCGAACCCGGGCCGCTGAATGCGGGGATGACGTACCACGCGACGAAGAACAGGGCGAACAGGCTCGCGGCGAACAACTCGACCAGCGGGTACTCGGGCGAAATTGGCGTCTTGCAGTACCGGCATTTGCCGCGCAGGAACAGCCAGCCGAAGATGGGGATGTTGTCCTTCCAGCGCAGTTTCGTTGAGCAGGCCGGGCAGCGCGAGGGCGGGGTGACCACGCCGATGCCGCGCGGGAGGCGATAGGCCAGCACGTTGATGAGCGAGCCCGCGCACGCCCCGAAGGCGAACACGAACAACAGGGTGGCCACACGGGGCAGGATGATCGCAAGGTCGTGCACGCGGCGTGGGCTCCCGGTGGGCTATCGGTCAGAATGGGCAATGGGCATTGGGCAATAGGCAATGGGCGACGGACAGAAGGCAGGGGTACTGGCGAGCGTACCTCCAACAAGCCTTGGCACCAGAAAGAGCCAATAACCTCGTCACATCCGCCCCATTGCCCAATGCCTATTGCCTAGTGCCTTCTTCTTCCAGCTTGCCCGTCACGTCCTCGATGCGCTGCTGGGCGTCCCGAAGCAGGCTCCGGCACTTGGCCAGCAGGCGCACGCCCTTTTCGTACTCGCCGATGGATCGTTCCAGCCCGCTCTGGCCGGCCTCGATGCGCTCGATGATGGCCTCGACCTCGGCCAGGGCCTCCTCGAAGGTGGGCTCGGGCTGATCGGGCTTGAGTTGGTCGGGCTTTGGTTTCTTGTCGGCCATGGGCATCAACCTTTCGACTCGCCGAACAGGCCCATCTGCGAGGGCGGCTCGTTGCTCGCGGCCGGCGTGGGCGGCGCGAGCTTCTTCTTGGACGCTTGGCCCGCGACGGTCGAGCGTACCCGCCCGTCGGCCAGCGTGGTGATGAGTTCGTCCCCGGGCGACACACCCGAGGCCGAGCGAACGAGCCGTCCATCAGCCAGCGTGGTATAGGAATACCCCCGCGCCAGCACGCCCTGGGGCCCCACCGCCCGGAGTTGGCGCTCGTTCGCGTCCAGACGCCGCGCCTGGGCGTCCATGCGTTGGGCGATCACTCGATCGAGCCGATCGGCGGTGTGATCGAGGCGTTGGGCGCGACGGGCGAGTTCGACCGCGGGCTTGTGCGATTCGAGCCGGGCGCTCAATCGTTCGAGGCGGAGCGTGGCGTGGTGCAGCCGCGCGCGGGCGCGGTCGGCCAGCCGATCGGCGGCGCGGTCCATGTGGGCCCGCGCGTCGGCGGTCATGCTCAGCGGGCTGGCGATGGGCCGGCGGCGAGAGAGCGACTCAATGGCTCGACCCGCGTCCGCCGTCCGGCGGAGCAACGCCCCGCGCAAACGCGCGAGGGAGATGTCGATCTGCTCGAGCAACTTGTCGCCGTCGGGGGTCAATCGCATCGCCGCCTGCGTGGGCGTGGCGGCCCGCGCGTCGGCAACGAGTTCGGCGATGGTGGTGTCGGTCTCGTGCCCGATGGCCGCCACCACCGGCACGGGGCATTTGAGGATGGCCTCGGCCAGCGCGCGATCATTGAACGCCCACAAGTCTTCGGCCGACCCGCCGCCCCGGGTGATGATGATGGCGTCGATGCCCAGCACTTTGTGCTGGCGCGAGAGGGCCACCAGCTTCGCGCGCAACTCGGCGGCGGAACCCTCGCCCTGCACGCGAGCGTCCACCAGCGCGACCTCGACGGCCGGGCAGCGCCGGCGCATGGTGTCGAGCACGTCTTGCAGCGCCGCGCTGCTGCGGCTGGTGAGCACCGCCACGCGACGCGGGAACGTCGGCAGGGGCCGCTTGCGCACGTCATCGAACCAGCCGAGCGCCCGCAACTCGTCGCACAACTGCCTGAAAGCAAGATCGAGCGCGCCGGCGCCCACGGGCTGGGCGTTGGTACCGATGAGCGAGAGCTTGCCCGCCTTGGCGTAGAACTCGAGCGAGCCGGTAACGACCACCTCGAGCCCGTCGCGCAGGACCAGCCGATGCTTGCGCACGACGTTGGCGAACAGCACGCAGGCGATGACCGCCTCGCCGTCCTTGAGATCGAAGTACAGGTGGGTGCGCTCGCGCAGGCCGCTGACCTCGCCCACGACCCGCAGGGGGCTGGCCACGCCGCGACGGATGGCGCCGTCGACCAGGGCCGCCAGATCGCGCACGCGCATCGGAGCATCAACCGCCTTGGGCGGCTCGGGCTCGCGGGGCTTGGAGGCCATCTTGTTCGGGTCAAAGAGCGGACGCGACATCAGGGGATTATCGCACCCAAAAAAGAGAGGGCCCCACACAACGGCGGGGCCCCCAGGCAAAGAAGGAGAACGATTCCGAATCCTGACGATTCAGCCGGCCGACG